>NZ_JACJQS010000007.1:0-137240 GCF_014696755.1 Anabaena sp. FACHB-1391
TGGTATGGATACAAATCCTTTTGCTGTGGAATTAGCGCGGGTAACTTTGATGATAGCGCGGAAAATTGCGATTGATGATTTATGTTTGACTGAACCTGCTTTACCTTTGGATAGTTTGGATGATAATATTGTTTGTCAAGATGCTTTGTTTGGTGAATGGGTCAAGGCTGATGCTATTATTGGAAATCCGCCGTTTTTAGGTGGTAAAAACATGAGAATAGAATTAGGAAATGAATATGTAGAAAAGATATATCAAGCTTTCCCAGAGGTAAAGGGACAACCGGATTTTTGTGTATTTTGGTTTAGAAAAGCATCTGATTTATTAGGTAATAAAGGAAGAGGAGGGTTAGTTGGGACAAATTCTATTGCTCAGGTTTCAGGGAGAAAAGCAAGTTTAGATTATATTGTTAGTAATGGTGGAATTATTCATGACGCAATTTCTAATCAGATTTGGTCTGGAGATGCTGCTGTTCATGTTAGTATTGTTAATTGGACAAAGGAAGAGCAAAAACAAAACTTTTTAGATAGTGTTGAAGTTCCGTTTATTACTTCTTCTTTAAAAAGTGAGATATCGGTTACAAATGCTGTGAAATTAGAAGCGAATAAAAATTTCTCTTTTGAGTCTTGTGCGCTTGGTGGAAAGGGGTTTATAATCTCTGAAGAAGAAGCTAGGGAATGGATAAAGATTGATTCTAAAAATGCAGATGTTTTAAAACCGATGATTGATGGTAAAACTTTAATTAATCCTTATTTAAAATTAGATTGGGTAGTTGATTTTAATAATTTATCAATAGAGGAAGCAAGTGAATATCAATTACCTTTTCAGCGTGTGAAAGAAAAAGTGAAACCAGAAAGAGACAAAAACCGTAGAGACGCAAGAAGAATTAACTGGTGGAAGTTTGGTGAAAAAAGACCAGCTATGAGACAAGCAATGTCTTCTTTATCTTGTTATTTTGCTATTCCAAAAATTGCTAAGTGGATGATTTTTACACCTGTGAATATTTCTATTTTACCTTGTGAAGCTAATATGGTTATTGCTGCTGATGATTTTTATATCCTTGGGATTCTCACATCTAACGTACATCGTGTTTGGGTAAAAGCGCAAAGTTCGACTTTAGAAGATAGAACTCGTTACACTAATACAACCTGTTTTGAAACCTTCCCATTTCCACAAACAGCAGATATAAAAATAGTCCAACAAATTCGCACTAAAACAGAAGAACTAAATGAACATCGTAGTCAACAAATGGAAACCAAACAATGGGGAATCACTACATTATATAATAAATTTTTCACCGAACCGAGCAGTCAACTTTATAAACTACATCAACAACTGGATAAACTGGTAATGTCAGCTTATCAATTCAACCCAGAAGATGATATTTTAGAAAGACTGCTGTTATCAAATTTAGAGTTAGCGGAAAAAGAAAAACAGGGAATTAAAATTATTGGACCAGAAATACAAAATTAGTAGTAAGTATGTAGGGTGCGTTAAAAGCGTTAAAAGATGATGAAATCAACTATTAAATAAAATCCGCAAGGTAACGCACCAAGTTTACAGTAGAGTTCAACTTTGTGAGGTACAAAAATACTCTACCTTGCCCACTTGCCCAAGTAAAGGGTGTACTTCATAAACCTAAAATAGGCTGTATAAAATATGAGGAAGGGATTTTTAATTAAGGCCTAGACAGTCCAAATACGTACCATTTTTCCCGACTGAGAAAAAAGCCAATACCATCACTATTAGTACAAGTTAAACCGATTTTTTGAGATACACACTTAAAACCACTTGAATTCCAATTACTTCCATAGTTCAAAACAGGTTTATTTTTGTCAGCAATGGTATCAATAATACACAAAATTTCTGGTCTACCCTTCTCAGGTAATAAAAAACCTTGTCCCCACTCAAGTGGACAATATCCGGGGTAGGGTTGAGGAGGTTTGGGTTTTAGTGAACTACTGATTTCACAGCGTAAAATATTTATTTCCCCTGGTACTCCTGGTATTAATTCACAAAAAATATTACCACTAGGGGACTGAAAACCTTTTGGTGCTGCTATACTTACCTGTGGTAATAAAGTCACCATTGTACCTGTCAGAAGCAACACCACTAATTTCTTAATTTGTCTGTACATGATTTATTTACATGATTTATCAAAAATAATAGACATTGTTAAATATCCGGTTATGGTAATCTGACTTGAGAATATATAGATACTATATCACAAGTATTGAACGTCGAGAATTTCAGATACCCGATTTCTTAAAGAAGTCGGGTATCTTGATAAAGATAATAAATGGCAAAATGCCGTTCTTTTTTCTTTGAGTTGATATAGAATTGGGGAAATTGACCATCATACATCCTTTGTGCTTTTCTGTATTTGAGAAAGGTAATTTCCACATTTTCAAGTTAAATAAATTACTAATTGCTACTATTGAATCTCGATTTATATTATATATATTTTATCATGCAGATGCGCTATAAAGATTATGATCTGCTGTTTAAATCCTGACTGTTCAAATCCGCAAAATCCAGATAATTATCAATTTTGTCAAAATTGTCAAACTCCTCTAGTAACACTTTTGAGAAATCGGTTTCGTGTTACCCGGTTACTTTCTAATGAGGGGGGGTTTGGAAGAACTTATATTGCTGAAGATATTGATAAATTAAACGAATTATGTGTCATTAAACAATTAGCTCCAAAATTTCAAGGTACTTGGTCACAAAAAAAAGCAATTCAGTTATTTTCAGAGGAAGCAAAGCGATTACAACAATTAGGAGAACACCCCCAAATTCCCACTTTAATAGCCTATTTTCAACAGAATAATTGTTTATATTTAGTTCAGCAGTTTATTGATGGTCAAAATCTACTAGATGAATTAAATTCCCGAAAAGTTTATAAAGATTGGGATATTCAGTCTATTTTATTAGATTTATTACCGGTTATTAAATTTGTGCATCAACATGGGGTAATTCATCGTGATATTAAACCAGAAAATATTATTCGTCGTCAATCTGATCGAAGATTAACACTAATTGATTTTGGTTCTTCTAAAAAATTGACGGTAAGAGTACAGGGAAAAAATGGTACTTCTATTGGTTCTCATGGTTATTCTCCTATTGAACAAATTAGAGACGGAAAAGCTTATCCTGGTAGTGATTTGTTTGGTTTAGGTGCTACTTGTTTTCATTTACTAACGGGGATTTCTCCTTTTCAATTATGGATGGAATATGGCTATAGTTGGGTAGAGAATTGGCAAAAATATTTACGGTTTCCCCTAAATAGAGAATTAGTAGAAATTATGGATAAGCTACTACAAAAAGAAATACAAAATCGCTATCAATCTGCGGATGAAGTTATGAGAGATTTGATGAAACAACATACTCTTATGCTCCCAGCAGCAAATAGTAAAATTAATAGTAAAATTAATAGTAAAATTAATAGTAAAATTAATAAATTACCTGCTAATTATTCTCGGATAAATTACACGAAAAAATTTTTATTGCGAAATTTGATTTTTATGTTTGGGTTAATTATTTTTTTCACTTTGGGAGAGTTTGGTTATCGAGAATTTCGTAAATTAAAACCCGATTTTTCTTTTAATTTGAATCAATCCCAGAAAACTGAAAAATATTTGTCTTTGGTAAATACTTTTTCTGGACATAAAAGTAAGGTTTTATCTGTGGTAATGAGTCCAGATGATAAAATGATTATTAGCGGTGGTGATTGTCAGCAAAATGCTGATAGTAAATGTTATGGTAATCTGAAATTGTGGGATGTGATCACCGGTAAAGAAATTACCAGTCTGGAGGGACATTCCCAAAATGTTAACGCATTAGCTATCTCTGCTAATGGTAAGATATTAGTTAGCGGTAGTGATGATCAAACTATCAAAATTTGGAATTTACAAACAAATCAATTAATTCACACTTTAACTGGTCATACTGATGCAATTCATAGTTTAGCTATTAGTGCTGATGGAAAAACTTTAATTAGTGCTAGTGATGATCAAACTATCAAGGTTTGGGATTTAATCACAGGTAAGTTAATTCGCACTTTAATCGCTCATAAATCTTGGGTACGTTCTGTAGATATTAGTCCCAATGGTGTGACTTTGGCAAGTGGTAGTTTTGATAAAACTATAAAATTATGGAATATTCATCAAGAACAACCAATTCAGACTTTAACTACTAGTTCACAAACAGTTATAGCTGTGGCTTTTAGTCCCGATGGTAAAATTTTAGCCAGTTCTAGCCGCGATCGCACTCTGAAATTATGGAATTTACAAACTTTAACACCAATTTCGACTATCACATTAGAAGGTAATAATATTAACACTATTGCTTTTAGTCCCGATGGTAAAATTTTAGCCAGTGCTGGAAGGAGTACCTTAGGGGAGAAAAGCTATTACACAATTAAAATATGGAATGTAGCGACAGAAGAGGAAATAATAACACTGACAGCAAATGGTAATACTATTACTTCTTTAGCTTTTAGTGCTGACAGTAAATTTTTAGTTAGTGGTAGTGAAGATAACTTAATTAAACTTTGGCAGGTTTCTCCGTAAACAATGACAAAAATTTTTCAAATTGATTAGTCTACAATGAGTTGGGGTAGAAAACTCCATCTAATTCAATTCTCTATTTTTTCTTCATGAATTTAGTCTGGGAAAGATTGACTTTATCTTCCTTACCACTTAAAGAATATTTGTCTAGCAGTTACCTATATCGGTTGCTGGTGGGATCCTTGCTTCCTTGGCGACAAAGTAGTATTCTGATCCGGTGGGGAGATATAATTGCAGTGGGCTTACTTAGCCTCATTTATACTCTTGCACCCTTCGTTTCTAGCACTTTAATCGGTTTATTACTACTGGCTTGTGTGGGTTTATGGTTGCTGTTAACTTTATCTGAGGAATTTACAGCCAATGCTGCTTCCTTCACTCCCATTCATCTGCTAGTATTGTTATATTGGGCTATTGCTGCGGTAGCCACAGCTTTATCACCAGTAAAAAAGGCTGCTTTGGGTGATTTACAAACCTTAACCCTTTATTTGTTGTTATTTGCTCTCTGTGCTAGAGTTTTAAGAGTCCCCAGATTTCGCTCATGGTTGATTACCCTTTATTTGCACATATCCCTCATTGTCAGTGTCTATGGAATACGACAATGGTTTTTTGGTGCGAAAGCTTTAGCCACTTGGGTTGACCCAGAATCTCCTTTAGCCAAGACTACCAGAGTTTACAGTTATTTGGGTAATCCTAATTTACTGGCAGGATATCTTTTACCGGCTGTAATTTTCAGCTTTGTCGCCATTTTTGCTTGGCCAGGTTGGATAAAAAAAAGTTTAGCACTAACGATGTTTATTGTCAATAGTGTAACTCTAATTCTTACTTTTAGTCGGGGTGGCTGGATTGCTTTATTGGTGGGATTATTGACGGTGACGGTATTACTGATTTTTGTTTTTGGTGACTCCACGGTTGAGAATTTATGGGGTATAAAAATACCACCCCAGATGATGTTAATATGGCGGAATTGGTCTTTACCAATATTCCTGGGGAGTGTGGTTGGTATATTAGCAATAGGCATGATCTTTGTTGAACCTTTTCGGGAAAGAGTTATCAGTATATTCGCGGGTAGAGAAGACAGCAGTAATAACTTTCGCAAAAATGTCTGGGATTCCGTATTTCAAATGATCCGCGATCGCCCGATTATTGGTATTGGACCGGGTCACAATTCTTTTAATCATGTTTATCCTCTCTATCAAAGGCCTCGTTTTACGGCTTTGAGTGCCTATTCTGTATTTTTAGAAACAATCGTCGAAACTGGTTTTTTAGGTTTTACTTGTTTTCTGTGGTTAATATTGGTCACTTTGAATACAGGATTCTCCCAGCTACGACAATTAAGACAAAGTAAAGATACTCAAGTATTTTGGTTAATTGGGGCGATCGCTGTTATTGTAGGTATATTATCTCATGGACTAGTTGATACAGTATTCTATCGTCCTGAAGTGAATACCCTCTGGTGGTTTACTGTAGCCTTAGTTGCCAGCTTTTGGCAACCTTTAACACCTTCTAAACAGTAAAGATATTTAACTAGCTTTTGATTTTGTTGGGTTAAAAAAAGTACCAAATATTCGCCTGTGGTGCGGGCATCTTGCCCGCTAAAAAAACACCCCACCTATAATCTGTCGTTCTCCCTCCTTTTACTAAGGGAGAGTTGGGGAGGAGTGTCCTTTAAAACCTCTTCATTGCCCTTTGCATACTCCGTTGATCATCACGACGTTTAATACTTTCCCGTTTATCATGTAGCTTTTTACCCTTACCCAGAGCAATAACCACCTTTACCCAACCCCGTTTGAGGTACATTTTCAACGGGACTAGGGTTAAACCCTCCTGTTCTACCTTACCAATTAGCTTACGCAGTTCTTGCTTATGGAGTAGTAACTTGCGTGTTCGTCTTGGTTCGTGATTAAAATATGCACCACTGGAAGCATAAGGAGAAATATGTACATTAATTAACCATGCTTCACCATCACGAATTAAAGCATAACCATCTTGGAGATTGGCCTTACCTCCACGAATTGATTTTACCTCAGTTCCCGTCAATTCAATTCCCGCTTCATAGGTTTCTAGGATTTCATACCGAAACCGCGCTTGACGATTATCACAAATTGTTTTGTAACCTTCACTCTTTTTATCACTCATTGACAATCTTCTTAAGTTTTCATAAATAAGCCTAAAAATTTTTTAGACTAACTTTTTTATTTGGGTTGCATCATGTATATTTCGCGCCAAGGCGCAAAGAAGCAAAGCCGCCAAGTTTGAGATTTTGATACCTTCCATGGTATAGCCATATTTTCTTGGTTTCGTAAGGCTATCAGCAACGTCCTTTTGTTCATTGTAGTTCACACAGTGGCGGGTAAATTAAACCTGATTCCTGACTCTCTTCTCAATTACGTAAAGTTTTGTCAAGCATTTCTAAAAATTTAAGATTTTCTTTATAAATTCTTGACTAAGGGGACATTAACAGGTATTTTTGTCATAGTATGGAGGATGAGATGACGATTCTTGCCAGTGTCTATTGATATTTCTCATTGTGGCACATTACTCAGTAAAAAAAATTATAGGGGTGTACTGTCCATGCCCTTGACTATTCTAATCGCAGATGACGACATAGGTACACGTTTAGCCATTAGTGATTATCTTGATCTATCTGGTTATCATGTAATTACTGCTGATAATGGTATTGATGCTTTGAATACGCTAGAAAAGTATCATCCTGATTTGCTAGTGACAGATATTATGATGCCACTAATGAATGGTTATGAGTTGGTGCGTCGTGTTCGTCAATTATCCGCGTTTCGCTTATTACCTATAATTTTATTAACAGCGAGAACTAAAATCCAAGAACGAATTTTAGGGTATCAATCTGGTTGTGATTTATACTTGCCTAAGCCTTTTGAATTGGAAGAATTAGCCGCTGCTATTCGCAATTTATTAGAGCGATCGCAAATTATCCAATCGGAATGTCGTTTTATTTACCAAGATAATAACCGTAATTTAACTTATACAAAGGCAGAAAATGGTCATATTTCTGTATCTACTCAGGTTCAGATATCTCAAGTATTGACACCGTTAACTGTCAGGGAAAAGGAGGTTTTAGACCTTTTAACCCATGGTTTTTCTAATGTGGAAATTGGTAATCATTTACATTTAAGTCCGCGTACGGTGGAGAAATATGTGAGTAGTTTATTGAGAAAAACAGAAACTAGTAATCGTGCTGAATTGGTTAGGTTTGCGATCAAACATGATTTAGTAGAATAGGATTTTTGCCCAAATTGACATTTTTAGTCTGGTAATATTCAGTGAAATTGAGTATTTGCTGGGTGCGTTAGTAAGTCCATAACTCACCAAAATATAATCCGACTAAAACTTACAAATAGACGATGGTTGCAGGGGACATTGTTTAGAGGTAAGTGGATTTTTCGCAAGGTCAACTTGAGTTAATTTAGTCAGATTAGACAAAGGTTTGATATCGCTGATTTTATTTTCCCAAAGGGAAAGATAAGTCAATTTAGTCAGATTAGACAAAGGTTTGATATCGCTGATTTGATTTACCGGAAGGTCAAGGATAGTCAAATTAGTGAGATTAGACAAAGGTTTGATATCGCTGATTTGATTTTCCGCAAGGTAAAGAGCATTCAAATTAGTGAGATTAGACAAAGGTTTGATATCGCTGATTTGATTTTCCGCAAGGTAAAGAGCATTCAAATTAGTGAGATTAGACAAAGGTTTGATATCGCTGATTTGATTTTCCGCAAGGTAAAGAGCATTCAAATTAGTGAGATTAGACAAAGGTTTGATATCGCTGATTTGATTTTCCGCAAGGTAAAGAGCATTCAAATTAGTGAGATTAGACAAAGGTTTGATATCGCTGATTTGATTTTCCGAAAGGTAAAGAGCATTCAAATTAGTCAGAGCAGACAAAGGTGCGGTATCGCTGATTTTATTTAACGGAAGCTCAAGTTTAGTAAAATTAATTAGCGTTTGATTAGCTTGACTACAATTTTGGGTTTCAGCAACTTTTAATAATACTTCTACAGTGTGTCTCGTCTCTTGAGGTAAACTGGCTTTTTGTTCACACCATTCTGTAAAAGTCTTGGGTGTTTTTGTGGTTTCAGTAATCACTTTTAAGGTATAAAATCCTAATGTCAAAGTAAAAATGGTGGTCGCTACTACTACTAGACTTAGTTTCATGATTTTAGTGATAAGAAGTTACAGTAATTTTATCATGTTGTCGTTACTAAGATGAATATACTCAGGACTAAACGCAGATGATTTTGTCACTCTTTAGTGATTTGCTGAAAACTAAAACTTACAAATAGACTCTGGTTTCAGGGGACACTGTTTAGAAATAAGTGGATTTTCTGAAAGGTCAAGTTCGGTCAATTTAGTCAGGTTAGATAAAGGTTTGATATCGCTGATTTTATTTACCGAAAGTTTAAGTTCAGTTAAATTAGTCAGGTTAGACAAGGGTTTGATATCCCTGATTTGATTTGCTGAAAGACCAAGATAAGTCAAGTTGGTCAGATTAGATAAAGCTGCGGTATTGCTGATTTGATTTAACGGAAGGTCAAGAGAATTTAAGTTAGTCAGATTAGACAAGGGTTTGATATTGCTGATTTGATTTGCTGAAAGGCCAAGAGAAGTTAATTTAGTCGGGTTAGACAAGGGTTTGATATTGCTGATTTGATTTTTATCAAGGTAAAGAGAAGTCAAGTTAGTCAGGTTAGACAAGGGTTTGATATTGCTAATTTGATTTTTATTCAGATAAAGAGAAGTTAATTTAGTCAGGTTAAACAAGGGTTTGATATTGCTGATTTGATTTTGTGAAAGGTAAAGAGTAGTTAAGTTAGTCAGATTAGACAAGGGTTTGATATCCCTGATTTGATTTGCTGAAAGGCCAAGATAAGTTAATTTAGTGAGGTTAGACAAGGGTTTGATATTGCTGATTTGATTTTGTGAAAGGTCAAGTTCAGTCAATTTAGTCAGGGTTTGATTAGCTTGACTACAATTTTGGGTTTTAGCAACTTTTAATAATACTTCTACTGTTTGTCTTGTCTCTTGAGGTAAATTGGCTTTTTGTTGACACCATTCTGTAAAGGTTTTGGGTGTTTTTGTGGGTGCTGCGGTGACTTTTGGGGTATAAAATCCTAATGTCAAGGTAAAAATGGTGGTCGCTACTAGTCTTAGTTTCATAATTTTAGTGATTTATAACTCTTTAGAGGATGTTTTAAAGGTGGTGTCCTGTGTTACCCCCCTTAGTCCCCCCTTATCAAGGGGGGAAACAAGAAAATCCGGTTTCTTTATCAAGGGGGGAAACAAGAAAATCCGGTTTCCTCCCCTTAATAAGGGGAGGGTTAGGGAGGGGTTAAAAATATTTGATACATTAATCATGTTTTGCAAACATCCTGTTAGTGATTTGCTAAAAACTAAAACGACAATTAGATTCTGGTTGCATAGGACATTGTTTAGAAATAAGCGGGTTATTCTGAACTTTAAGAGTCCGTAAATTTTCCAAAGTAGATAAAGATTGAATATTTTGGATTTGATTTTTCTCTAAATAAACAGCAGTTAATTTAGTCAGCTTTGACAAGGATTGAATATCACTGATTTGATTTCCTCCCAGATAAACAGCAGTTAATTTAGTTAAGTTTGACAAACTTTCAATATCACTAACTTGATTTTCTTTCAAGTCGACAGAAGTTAAATTAGTCAAGTTTGACAAGGGTTTGATATCGCTGATTTGATTTTTCCACAAGGAGATAAAAGTTAAATTATTCAAGTTTGATAAGGGTTGGATATCCCTAATTTGATTTTTCCACAAGGAGATAAAAGTTAAATTATTCAAGTTTGATAAGGGTTGGATATCCCTAATTTGATTTTCCCACAAATTCAGAGTAGTTAACTTAGTCAAGCTTGATAAGGGTTGGATATCACTAATTTGATTTCCTCCTAAGTCAAGAGAAGTTAAATTAGTCAAGTTCGCTAAAGGTTTGATATCACTAATTTGATTTTCCCATAAATTCAAAGCAGTTAAATTAGTCAAGCTTGATAAGGGTTTGATATCACTAATTTGACTTCTCCATAGGTCAAGAGTAGTCAATTTAATCAGTCTTTGATTGGCTTGAGTACAGTTTGTTGTCCCAGCAATTTTTAATAATACTTCAACTGTGTATCTCGTCTCTTGCGGTAACTTGGCTTTTGGGTCACACCATTGTAAAAAATTATTTGGTGTTTTTACATTGGTCACAGGTTTTTTCTCAGGTGTTTTCTCAGGTGTTTTTATAGGTGTAATAAATATTTTTACAGGTGCTTGTTCAGTTATAACGGGTATTTCTACAGTTGTTACAGGCTTTTTAGCAGGTGTTTTAGTCGTTGTTACAGGTTTTTTAGCAGGTGTTTTAGTAGTTGTTACAGGTTTTTTAGCAGGTGTTTTTACAGTTACAGCCAAGACTTCAGTGTAAAGTCCTAAAGTGAATGTAAAAATAGTAGCCGCGACGAAAGCTAGTTTCATAATTTTTATAAGTTAAGCTGTACAGTAATTATACTATTAACGATCAACTTATTTTTTCCCTTTTCCTTCGCGCTCTTTGCGTCTTCGTGGTTGATATAATCTATATTCTGCTAATAAAAACGAGTATTGGGTTTGATTTTAGTTATTTTTTGGTCTTCGTAATGGTTGGGAATTGATAGGACCTAGAAGTTGATTTAAACCCCGTAATTGTTCAGCAGTACCCATACAAATCAAAGTATCTCCCGACATTAACACCGTGTCTCCAGTCGGCCCACCAATGAGTTTACCATCAAGGCGGCGAATTGCCAAAACTAAAGCCCCGGATTGCGATCGCAATTTAGCTTTTTGTAGAGTTTGACCAATAAAGGGACACCGAGCTATATCTAGTAAAAATTCTTCCATATATAATTCCCGGTCTGCACCTGAGAGAATCCCATCTACAAAGTCGAGAATCTGCGGTCTGAGGGCTGCTGCGGCCATACGTTTACCGCCGGTAATATACGGTGAAATTACGGCATCTGCACCGCCACGCTGTAATTTTTGTAATGATTCTTCTGTACTAGCACGAGCGATCGCCCGAATACCAGGATTCAGGGTTTTTGCTGATAAGACAGTATATAAATTTTCCGCATCTGAAGGTAAAGCGGCCACAATGCAAACTGCTTTAAGAATACCAGCCTTGAGTAAACTATCATCTAATGTGGCATCACCCTGGTAAACAATATAACCAAGTTCCTGGGCTTTTTGTGCGGATTCAATTTCTGAATCAATGACCACAAAAGAAACACCTTCAGCTTGAAACTCCTTAGCAATCTGTCGCCCGGTGCGGCTAAATCCACAGATGATATAATGACCTGATAATGATTCCATTAAACGCCTTTGTTGTCGCAGTCTAATTCCTTCTAAAAAATAACCTTCAATGACTGCGGCTGTAAACCTATTGACAATATAACCAAGATTGACCACACCCATGAAAATCAAGGCTATGGTAAACAAACGACCGCGACTACCCAAGGGGTGAGTTTCTCCATAACCGACGGTAGCTAAGGTAATCACAGTCATGTAAGCTGCATCTTCCCATGACCAGCCTTCAATCAAACAATACCATAAAGTACCAATTAAAAAAATACAAGCCAAAGCCAGCGCCCCGGCCATTAACTCTTTTTGAATACGTTGATATTTTTGCTCTAGGGTAGAATACACAAATTAAAAATAATGATGGTTTATTTTGATGGTTTATTTTTTAAATTAAATTTAAACCTTAGCTATTGTCACAACCTCTAACTGATCTTGATATTTACCCTGACGAGTTTCATAATTAACAGCACAGGGTTCACCTTCTAAAAATAGCAATTGTACTACACCTTCATTAGCATAAATACGACAGTCAGCGCTGGAAGAATTAGAAAATTCTAAGGTAAGATGACCCCTCCATGCCGCTTCGGCAGGTGTTAAATTAGCTATTATACCACATCTAGCATAAGTAGATTTACCAATACAAATTACTGTAATATTCCCTGGAACTTGGAGCTTTTCTAAGGCTACGCCTAAACCATAGGAATGAGCAGGTAAGATAAAATAGCTACCACTTTCATCCCTATGTAACTGAGTGGACTCTAGATTTTGGGGATTAAAATTTTTAGGATCAATGACAGTACCAGGAATGTGTCGAAAAATCCGAAATTCAGATGCAGAAAGACGGATATCATAGCCATAAGAAGAAAGTCCGTAACTAATTACAGGTTGGGGAATCTGAGATGGATCAGGTTGCAATTTACGAATTAAACTAAACTCAAAAGGCGAAATCATGCCTTTTTGAGCCATTTCGGTAATCCAGATGTCGTTTTTAATCACGGGTTGAGAGAAAATTGAAAGTAATTTATGAGAGTATCTTAATATCTTAATAGTTAAGGTTGATGAGAGCGACGAATTTCTGTAATTTGATCTGCTATCTCTAAAAGAGACTTTGGCATTTGAGAACCTGTCAGGATAATATCAAGATGAGGAGGACGGTGAGCAAGAAAATCTAAAACCTCACTTTCGGGAATTAAACCGAAATTAATCGCTAGACTCAACTCATCTAATACTAGTAAAGAATACTTGCCTTGATTAACTACCTGTTGAGTATATTGCCAAAGTTTTTCTAGGGAAAGCTTTTCCCCTTCGTCCAAATCGGAATTATCAATATAACGAGGCAAATCACAGCGAATCCAATCTAAGTTTTGTCCCATTTTAATGGGTCGTTCATGTCCTTGACGGATACCACCTTTAAGAAACTGAACTATTAATACTGGTGTACCTTGTCCAGCAATTCTCAGCACTTGTGCCATGACACTTGTAAAAAAGCTACGTTGAGAACTGGTGAAAACTTGCACTAATCCTGCTACGGAATATGGTAAGCTCAGAGTTGAATTTGAAGCGGGAATTTCTAATTGGGCAACCATAGGACAAAGTTGAAAACCTGGCTATAAAATGGTGTTACTAAAATGGTGTTACTAAATTGAGGTATAAAAATCAAAAATTTCATTGCTCAAATTTTTACTCTTTACGTCTTTGCGCCTTTGCGTGAAAAAGATTCATGCTTTTATTCACTAAATTCAATTTAATAATTTACAAATCAAAAGACATAATCATCATACAGCAGTATTTAGGATTCCCATAGCAAAATATTCTGACTTGATGCGGTTAATATTATAAGGCAGTAAGCAAAAATTCAAAAGGCAATTGTAATGGATTGGCAACGTCCTGACGGGAGAAAACCCAGCGAACTCCGTCCCCATAGTTTTTATCCTAATTTCACCCGCTTTGCCCCTGGTTCGGTTTTGGCTAAATGTGGTGATACTCAAGTTCTTTGTACCGTGAGTGTAGCTGAAGGAGTACCTAAATTTTTGGCGGGAACTGGTCAAGGTTGGTTGACGGCAGAGTATAGAATGTTGCCATCAGCTACCCAAAAACGCCAGGAACGGGAATTAATGAAATTATCAGGGAGAACCCAGGAAATTCAACGTTTAATTGGCAGAAGTTTAAGGGCTGCTTTAGATTTCGAGATTTTAGGAGAACGGACGCTAATGGTGGATACAGACGTATTACAAGCCGACGCAGGAACGAGGACAATGGCAATTACAGGGGGTTTTGTAGCTTTAGCTCATGCTATATCTCAATTATTGCAGCAAGGGGTGTTAGAGCGATCGCCTTTATGTAGACAAATAGCAGCAGTTTCTGTAGGCTTATTACAAGGTGAACCATATTTGGATCTGAACTATATTGAGGATGTGTCCGCGGAGGTGGATTTTAATGTAGTTATGAATCATAAAATGCAAATTATTGAAGTTCAGGGAACAGCGGAAGCGGGAAGTTTTAGTCGTCAACAATTGAATCAAATTTTAGATTTTTCCGAACAAGGAATTCAGCAATTATTAACTGCTCAAAGAAATGCAATTAGTGATTGGAATACCTTATTCATAGAAAATTAAAATAGAAAATTAAATTGTCATAATTCCCAAGTCCAAAAATTCAATTAGTTTCAATTAGTGGCCGTAAACTTGCAACCAAAAAGAAATTTAGAGCAATCTTGGCTAATTCGGTGTTTGTCAGCATTTCTGTTGTTAGGTCAAATTTTACTACATTTTCTGCGCGGAAAAACCTATTATCGCAAGATATTAGAACATACAGTAACAGCAGGACCGGGTGCAATTTACCCAGTTTTATTAGTCAGTGGTTTTGCGGGGATGATTTTCACTATTCAAACTGCTAGGGAATTAGTGAGATTTGGGGCTGTAAATACTGTTGGCGGTGCATTTGCTTTAGCATTTTGTCGGGAATTAGCACCAATTTTAACTGCTAGTATTATCGCCGGACAAGTTGGTTCAGCTTTTGCGGCGGAATTGGGAGCAATGCGGGTGACAGAACAAATTGACGCTTTATATATACTCAGAACAGACCCTATTGATTATTTAGTTTTACCCAGAGTTATTGCTTGCTGTTTAATGATGCCTATAATGATGATTTTTTCCTTAATTGTAGGTATTATGGGCGGTACTTTTGCGGCCATGCAGTTTTATCAAGTTGTTCCCGAAACATTTTTAGAATCAGTGAGAGAGTTTTTAGTCCCATCAGATATTTTTATTATTTTACTTAAAGGGTTAATTTTTGGGGCTATAGTTGCTGTTAATGGCTGTAGTTGGGGACTGACAACTCAAGGGGGAGCAAAGGAAGTGGGAGAGTCAGCAACTACCGCTGTTGTCACTACTTGGGTGGCAATTTTTATTATGGATTTTATATTAGCGTTACTATTGTTTGAGCAGCCTGTATTTTAAAGGGAACAGGGAACAGGTGACAGGTGACAGGTGACAGGGAACAGGGAACAGGGAACAGGGAACAGGGAACAGGGAACAGGGAACAGGTGACAGGTGACAGGTGACAGGGAACAGGGAATAGGGAATAGGGAACAGGTTACAGGTTTTGGGCAACTTTACTTTTCGTTACTTGTGTCGGGTTTTTCCCGTTCACCTACTTGTACTCTTCGACTTATTCTCCCAATTTTTCAAACAATTCTGCCAACATGACGTTAGAAAATATAAAACCATCGGTATCGCTAAAGCGTAACTTTTCTTTAACAATTTTCACCCAACCTCGATCAAAGTATGGTCGCAAACAGCTTTGAATTTTCTCAACTTGATGATTACCAAATTTAGCGGCTAGGGAATTTAAATTAACTCCTTCCGCTAACCGTAGTCCTAGCATTAAAGTTTCTAATAATATATCATTTGCAGAAGTGACTGGACAATCCATGACAGCACCGGCTTTTAACCATTGGTAATATTCCTGGGTTTTGCGGGGACGGGTAAAGCGTTTACCTTGAGTATAGCTGGCTGCACCCATGCCAAAACCATAATAAGGACGATTTTCCCAGTAGACTCGATTATGTCTACATTGGTGTCCTGGTTGGGCATAATTGGAAATTTCATAATGTTCATAACCGGCCTGTGTTAACATTTTATGCCCTAGATGATACATTTTAACTGTGGTTTCATCTGTGGGTAAAGGATGATCTCCCGGCCGATAATAACGGTTGAAGACTGTTCCCGGTTCAATGGTAAGATCATAGACGGAAATATGGGTTGGTGCTGCTGCTATAGCTTGAGTTAAAGAATCTTGCCATAATTCTAAACTCTGGTGCGGTAAGCCGGAAATTAAGTCTAAGCTAAATTCGGGAATCTCGACTTTATGGATTAACTCTATAGCTGTAATAATATCTACCAGTGTATGCGATCGCCCTGCGGTTTTCAACAATTCTGCTTGGAAAGCTTGTACACCCAAACTTACGCGATTTACTCCTAAGCTGCAATAACCAGCGATATGTGCTAAATCAAACGTCCCTGGATCAATTTCCATAGATATCTCTACCCTAGATGTGATCCCAAACCGCTTTTCTAAGGTTGTTAATATACGTTGTAATTGTTCTGTTGATAATAGCGAAGGAGTACCACCGCCAAAAAAAATTGTTTCTAAGGGTTGACCATAAACCGGCGCAGTTCTGATTTCTTGACATAAAAATTCAACATATTCGTTAATTGTCCCAGAATTTTCACCCCGCGAGCGATCGCCTACCACGAATACGGGAAAATCGCAATAATAACATCGTCGTCGACAAAAGGGAATATGTACATAAGCAGAACGAGGAATCTCCCAACCAGTATTTTGTTGAGTCATTCTTTTAAAAATTGTGAGGTGAATGTGATTTGAATATTAAAAATCATGAAAATGAGGAGTTTGTTGCTAAAATTTTCGCCTTTTTGCCTAAAAATAAAAATAATATGCAGTTAAAACTCTTTAGTTATAATGTTGGCATATTTCCTCGGTCTGATCAGATAATATGATTTCATATTTCTGAATTTACCCAACAGGATAGAAGCAAGCATACTTTACTTTATCAAATAAATACCGTTGTAGGAACACAACACCACCATGCTGGATGTCTTTATTATTCTCTCATTTATCTTAGCAGCGTCGGGGATAGGTTATTTCAGCACTGATCTACTCTCCCCAGGTACTCTTAATGGAGTCACGAATGTAGAGGCCTTACGCTTAGTTATAGCCGTCTTTGCTGCCATTATTGGCGGTGCTGTAGGGCTAAGTTTCCAAACTACATACCGTCGTTTAGAATCACAAGTCCGGGAAATGCCTCTGGAAGCGATTTTAACCCGGTCTATTGGCTTAATAATTGGGCTACTATTAGCTAACTTGATGTTAGCACCTCTATTTTTACTACCCATTCCTCCAGATTTTAGCTTTATTAAACCCCTTGTAGCTGTTGTTGGCAGTATTATCCTCTCTGTTACAGGCATGAACTTGGCCGATACCCATGGACGGGGATTATTAAGGTTAATTAACCCCAATACTGTGGAAAGTATGGTAGTAGAAGGAACTCTTAAACCTGCTAATACCAAAGTTTTAGATACTAGCTGTATTATAGATGGCCGCATTGAAACACTACTAGAAACGGGATTTTTAGAAGGGCTAATTCTTGTTCCCCAATTTGTTTTACAGGAATTACAGCAAGTAGCTGATGCTACCAAAGACCAAAAACGGGTCAGGGGCAGAAGAGGGCTAGAAATTCTCAACCGCATTCGAGAAACTTACCCGGAACGTATTTTAATTAACCCTGTGGATTATGAGGACACTCCCAACGTTGATGCTAAATTAGTCCGTTTTGCTCAGGAAATTAATGGGACATTACTGACTAATGATTATAACTTATCAAAGGTTGCTAGTGTGCAAAAAGTCCCGGTTTTGAATGTTAATGATTTAGTAAATGCCGTCAGGCCAACTTATTTACCTGGTGATAATCTTGATTTGAAAATTCTCAAAGAAGGTAAAGAACCAAGTCAAGGAATTGGTTATTTAGATGATGGTACAATGGTAGTAGTGGAAGAAGGTAGCCCTTATGTGGGTGGTGAATTACGGGTAGTAGTCACCAGCGCCTTACAAACTTCCGCCGGGAGGATGATTTTTGCCAAACCCCAAGCCTCTGCATTAGCGTAAAGCATAAAGTAGCGATCGCCTCCACAAAACCATAAATAAATATAGTATGGTGCGTCAGACTGCATAAATCATGTAAATAAACAGATTCTTGATTCTGACCCATCCTACATCATATTTACTCAAGCGATCGCTTTTCGGTTGGTTGAATAAACGTCTATTATTTCTTGCCAAATCGCCTCAGAAATCAAAATATTTCCTTCATGTCGAGCTTTATCTAAAGCTTGAAGCGGTTGACTCTTTTTAAATAATAAAGCACTAACAATAATATTGGTATCTAAGACATATTTAGGAAGATTATTCATTCAGAATTGTCTCCAAAATTTCCGGTGTCAAGCCTCTGGAAACTGCTCTATCACTAATTTCATCCATCAATTTACCAAGAAAATCAACTTCCTCATTCAGATCCTCTCGTAAAAATAAACTAACAAGCGCCGCCAAAGATTGCTTTTTCCGTTCTGTTGCTTTTTGATAGGCTTGAGCAACGTTAGGACTCACTTTGATTGTAATTTCTTCACTAATCTGCATAGTCAAGACTTGTTGATAGTATTTATACTATTATATCGAAGCAGGGCGATTGCTGCGATCGCCCTCCAAATAAATACAGCCTTTTCCGCTCTGATGAGGTACAAAGTTGAATCATGAAACTCTTGTGGTGCGGGCATCTTGCCCGCTAGATATGTACCTCATAACACCGGGAAGTGCTGTATTATTTAGGGCTTACTGAAAAAGTGGGAAAAGGCAAGAAAAATGACTAAATAATTAGGCAAAAGCAAATAAAAGCAAATAATTGATGTCTCCCGGTTTGATGTTTATTCAGTAAGCCCTAACTATTGTAAATCTCCATTTATGGTGTTTTTATAGGTTTGATATTTTTGGCTTTATAAAATGTTTCTAAACTATCACTATCACCCACAAAACGCCAATGCCAAGGTTCATAACTCACACCTTGAAGATTATCTTTAGGAAAGGAAATTTCAAAACTAAATCTGGCAGCATTGGCTTGTAACCACTGATAAGCTTTAGTATTTTCAAAATTAGCTTGTAAATTAGTGGCGGGTACTGCACCATCGCCAATATCTACAGCATAGCCTGTATGATGTTCACTATGATTAGGAGGTGCGCTTAGAGACGCTCTTTCTGCTGGAGTTTGGTTACGTTGTGCGCCAATATCAAAAAATAACTGCTTTTGCTCTTTTACGGAACGAAAGCCAGAAATTGGCACTAAAATTACTCCTGCACTCCTCGCTGCTTGTACCATAGCTTGAAATTTGACAGCAGCAGATTTTCGCATTCTGATCCTATTGTCAGCCGTAATTGGGGCTAATTCTGACTCTGGTGCTTCTGAATATGGGAAATGTCCCAAGACTGTATCATCCTTAGCAGGAGTATTATTAGCTACTGATATAGGTTTAATCGCTTCCGGCACGGAATTAGCAGTTTGCTTAGGTGTTGTCAGGGAAAACAAAAAACCACTAGAGACAGCCAGCAGCAAAAATCCGGCAAATCCACTGATGATTACAACTTGTGTTTTTAATTTTATACTACTTATAGCATCAGAATTATCACGAATGGCTATGGGAATATCATCATCAGAGTGAGGAGAGGAATTGTGTGGTTTTTTGGGAAACCCAGCTTTATTCAAGTTTTTGCTCCTATTTGTGTTTAATGGTTAAAGAAGGTCAAAGGCCAGAGTTTTTTGGATTTTTAATTCTTAATTATTTTAGGTGTAATTTTGATAGATATTTTAGAACTATATCTCCGATTAGTGGGATTAATCCTGATAGGATTTATACTGGGACGTAAATTACCCGGTAATGCTTCCATTTACATAGGTCAATTTCTCTATTGGGTGGGAGTACCTATTGGTATTATTGGTTTTTTACTGCAAACAGACTTATCAGGACAAATTTGGATTGCACCAATAATAGCGCACTTAGCCATTTTTATAGGGGCATTGTTAGCCTGGCTAGGAATCAAAGTACAAGCCAACTTCACCACCTCAGTCCCCCCAAGAGCAACTCAAGGTAGTCTGATTTTAGCAGCCATGGTAGGTAATACAGGTTATCTGGGTTTTCCCATAACTTTAGCAATGGTAGGTAAAGAATATTTTGCCTGGGCTTTATTTTATGATATGTTAGGCTCACTCTTTGGCGCTTATGGTTTAGGTGTGGTTTTAGCTGCTAAATTCGGCAACAATATCCAAAATCGCATCCAAGTAGCAAAGGTAATTTTTATTAACCCCGCGCTGTGGAGTTTTGGATTTGGCTTACTGTTGCGTCAAGTCGCGCTTCCTGAGTCAGTAGTATTTTTGTTAGAAAAATTGGGTTGGAGTACAGTAGCTTTATCCTTAATGTTAATTGGTATGAGATTTTCACAATTAAAATCCTGGACTAAATTACCACAAGCGGGGAGTAGCATCTTCATTAAAATGGTACTAGTTCCCCTGATTTTAGGTAGTACCCTCTCCCTTTTTGGTGTCACTGGTAAAGCAGCGCAGGTGATAGTTTTGCAAATGGCCATGCCACCAGCCTTAGCTACACTGGTAATAGCAGAAACTTTTGATTTAGATCGTGATTTGGCTGTCACCGCTTTAGCAATGGGGATGATAGTCTTGTTATTTACTCTTCCTCTTTGGTTATGGCTGTTTTAATTAAAAGCGGAAAAGTAGAGACGTTCCATGGGTAGCGATTCTCGTCCCTACAGAAATCCTGGATAATATTTAGATTATGTGACTACTAAATTATGCTTTTTTGCCAACTCCCCAGGACTAATATATTCGTAATGTTCAAAAGGTTGATGAATCCAAGGATTATCGGGCAAATAATCAGTATAGTAATCAGGTACAACAACAGAACAAGCTTTATACCAAATTACAGCGGTGCGAACTTCTACAATGGGGGATTGTCCATAAGAGTATAACCACGTAACTGTTTTTTGAATAGTGACACCAGAATCTACTAAATCATCTACAAGCAGAATCCGCGAACCTAAATTTTCACTAGTCATGGTTAATTGACGGGAAATAAGTAAATTATTTCTCTCTTGTTTACCCATGTCGCTGTAAGATGAGGTAGATAAAATTGCCAAAGGTTGATTGTAGATACGGGAAAGAATATCTCCTACACGCAGTCCCCCCCTAGCTAAACAGACAATTTGGTTAAATTCCCAGCCTGATTGATAAATTTTAACGGCTAATTGTTCAATTTTGTGGTGGTAATCTGGCCAAGAAATGTAAAGGTCTGACATAGGACTAAAAAAGTGTGCTAATAATTATCAATTGTCAACTAATATGGGTGTAATTTATGGTTAAGGATAATTCCGATAATAAGGATTTTCACCAATCGCTAACCAGTAAAAAATTAGATTTAAAAACCAAACTAGCTTATGGTGCTGGAGATTTGGGTCCTGCTATTACTGCAAATATTGCTGTCTTTTACATGATGGTTTTCTTTACTAATGTAGCCGGAATTTCAGCAGGTTTGGCAGGTAGTATTTTGATGATCGGCAAAATTTGGGATGGTATCAATGATCCCGTGGTGGGAATGTTGACTGATAAAACCCAATCCCGTCGTTGGGGTCGTCGTCTACCTTGGCTTTTATATGGGGCAATTCCTTTTGGTGTTTTCTTTTTCTTACAATGGATTGTCCCCCAATTTACTGCGGATAAAAGTATTAATGTTTGGTGTTTATTTTGGTATTATGTAGTGATTGGCATTGTATCTCAGGCATTTTATACCGTTGTGAATTTGCCTTATACAGCTATGACTCCTGAATTAACTCAAGATTATGATGAACGGACTAGTTTAAATAGTTTTCGGTTTACGTTTTCGATTGGTGGCAGTATTTTATCATTAATTTTATCAAAAATTATTTTCTCACAAATTAGCGATCGCCAACAACAGTATTTAGTTTTAGCCGCAATTTGTACTGTAATTTCTATTTCATCTTTGTATTGGTGTGTTTATGGTGTGCGCGATCGCATTTTGGCTTTTGAAGCTAAACGTATACAATTACCAAAAGAGGCAGAAATTTCGTTTTTTGAACAGCTAAAAATCGTCTTTACTAATAAACCCTTTCTCTTTGTAATTGCTATCTATCTTTTTTCTTGGTTAGGTGTGCAAATCACAGCCAGTATTATTCCCTATTTTGTCGTTAACTGTATGAAACTTAAAGAGGGAGATGTCCCCACGGTCATGATTGCAGTTCAAGGAACGGCTTTATTTATGTTATTTATTTGGAGTTATTTAAGTCAAAAAATTGGTAAAAAACTGGTTTATTTTCTAGGCATGAGTTCTTGGATTATTGCTGCTGGTGGATTATTTTTCTTACAGCCTGATCAAATTGGTTTAATGTATATAATGGCTATAATGGCAGGTGTGGGAGTTTCTACAGCTTATCTAATTCCCTGGTCAATGATACCTGATATTATTGAATTAGATGAATTACAAACCGGACAAAGACGAGAAGGAATTTTCTATGGTTTCATGGTTTTACTGCAAAAATTTGGTTTAGCTTTGGGGCTATTTTTAGTCGGTAATACTTTACAAGCTTATGGTTTTAAAGAGGCTGTTATTGGACAAAGTTCCTTACCTGTACAACCAGAATCAGCACTTTTAGCTATTCGTATCGCTGTTGGACCAATACCAACTGTTTGTTTAATAGCAGGTTTAGTGTTAATGTACTTTTATCCCATTACCCGCGAAATGCACGCAGAAATAATGCTAAAACTACAAGAAAAACAGGAAAGAATATAAAGCATTAGGCAGTTATAATACCAATTATCTTATCAAGATGTACCAACTTAGATAAGAAACGAACCACGAAGGAGCGAAGGACGCGAAGAAAGAAAAAAGAAGAAAAAAATAAAAGATCAAAAATTCAGCCCAGGCTCACAAAGAAATGGTATAATTATTGAGATAATTGTTTTAATATCCAGAATTATCTTTAAGTGATTATATTTTTAAGTTAAAATAATCAAGCATGACAACACTTTCGACGCAGATACAATTGATATAATGAACCCTACACAAGAACAACTAAAACTAAAATTAACACAGGCTTTAGTGGCTGCTTTTGGTACAGATTACACCAATACAGATCCAATTTTGGTTTCTGCCAGTAATCCTAAATTTGGTGATTATCAAGCTAATGTAGCTTTATCCTTGAGTAAAAAGTTAGGAAAGCCACCCCGAATTATCGCTGGGGAAATTGTCAGTAAATTAGATATATCTGATATTTGTGAACCTCCAGAAATCGCTGGACCCGGTTTTATTAATCTTAAATTACAAACATCTTACTTAGAAGCACAACTTAACGCTATTCAATTAGATTCTAGATTGGGAATACCTAAAGCGACAAATCCCCAAAAGCAAATTGTGGATTTTTCTAGTCCGAATATCGCTAAAGAAATGCACGTTGGACATTTACGTTCTACGATTATTGGTGATTCCATTGCCCGGATTTTAGAATTTTGTGGTCATGATGTTTTAAGATTAAATCATGTTGGTGATTGGGGTACGCAATTTGGGATGTTAATTACCTATTTGCGGGAAGTTTATCCAGAAGCACTCACTACCGCAAATGCTTTAAATATTGGGGATTTAGTTAATTTTTACCGCAAAGCTAAACAACGATTTGATGAAGATGCGGTTTTTCAAGAAAGTTCCCGTCAAGAAGTTGTGAGATTACAAGCAGGTGCAGAAGATACGCTTCATGCGTGGAAATTGTTATGTGAACAATCTCGACAGGAATTTAAAATCATTTATGATTTACTGAATATCCAATTAATAGAAAGAGGTGAATCTTTTTATAATCCTTTATTATCAAAAGTTGTAGAAAATTTAGCAACAACGGGATTATTAGAATCAAGTCAAGGGGCAAAATGTGTTTTCTTGGATGGTTTTACTAACAGAGAAGGTAATCCTTTACCCTTAATTGTCCAAAAATCAGACGGTGGTTATAACTACGCAACTACAGATTTAGCAGCTTTAGGTTATCGCATTCAAGAAGATAAAGCCAAGCGGATAATTTATGTGACAGACGAAGGACAATCTAACCACTTTGCCCAATTTTTCCAAGTAGCAAAAAAAGCAAATTGGATTCCTGATGATGTAGAATTAGTTCATGTTCCTTTTGGGTTAGTATTAGGTGAAGATGGCAAAAAATTTAAAACTCGTTCCGGGGATACTGTGCGGTTACGAGATTTATTAGATGAAGCTATTAACCGCGCTCGTGCAGACATAGAAAAGAGATTACAAGAAGATGGACGCACAGAAACGGAAGAGTTTATGCAAAATGTCGCCGAAGTAGTGGGAATTAGTGCGGTTAAATATGCTGATTTAAGTCAAAATCGCACCAGCAGTTATGTCTTTAGTTATGACAAAATGTTATCTCTCAAAGGCAATACAGCCCCTTATCTTCTCTATGCTTATGCAAGAATAAAAAGCATTGGTCGTAAAGCAGGTATTGAAGTTGAGAATCTCACAAATAATGTAGTCATTAACAATTTACAGTTTAATACAAACTGGAGGAAGATTATTGTTCCTTTCGGAATAAGTATAGGAGCAATATTATCCAGCAAAATAGCACTGAATGTTTTGGGTGCAATTCATGAAATACCATTACTATCTCCTTTATTTGAAGTGGTAGGTATTAGTTATAGTGGCTGGTTTATTTACAGGTATTTACTCAGGGTAGTTGACAGACAGAAACTACTCGGACAACTTGCAAATTTTACTGAAAATGTTTTTGGCAAAGACTCTGAAAAGCAAGATTATGAAGTCAAGAGTCATTTTATTTTGCAAGAAGAAACTGAGATTTCTTTAGCAAAGCACTTATTACAATTGGATCAAGTAATCAATGATCTTGAGCAAGATTTATTACCAAATCGGTTGTGTGATTATTTGTATCAACTCAGCGATAAGTTTAACAAATTCTATGAAAATTGTCCTGTTCTCAAATCAGAAGAACCTGCTAGAACTTCGCGGTTAATGTTATGTGATTTAACTGCAAAAACGCTGAAGTTGGGATTATCTTTGTTAGGAATTAAGGTTTTAGAAAGGATGTAAATACAAGCATTGGGTAGGGGTTTAGCTTTTGCTAAATCCTGACATAATATCAAACATATTCATTTCATTCAATATTTTTTGATAATATTCCGGTATTATTCTAAATTTATCCATTGCTAAATCTCATCTTTATATTGACAACTCCTGATGTAATATCATAAAATAGAGAGAGTTAAGGTTTCTCAAAAATAAATTATGGGAATTAAATGGGAATTAAAGAATTATTACTACCATTTCGAGAATAAATATTAAAGATTGCCACTAAATATGGTGCTGATAATTTGCGGGTTTTTGGTTCTGTCGCTAGAGGTGAAGCAACAGCAGATAGTGATGT
This sequence comes from Anabaena sp. FACHB-1391, assembly GCF_014696755.1. Taxonomy (NCBI): domain Bacteria; kingdom Bacillati; phylum Cyanobacteriota; class Cyanophyceae; order Nostocales; family Nostocaceae; genus Anabaena; species Anabaena sp. FACHB-1391. Next base: position 25,520 of record NZ_JACJQS010000007.1, read on the forward strand.
AGATTTTTTAGTAGAACTTAAACCACAAAGTAGTTTATTTGATTATATTGGTTTAATGCAGGATTTAGCAGCATTGCTAGGACGAAAAGTGGATATTGCTGAACCTGATAATTTACGTAAATTACCCACCACTTCCCTTAGGGTAAGTGGGGGCTTTAAAAGCCCAGAGTTTACCCGACTAAGTGTTAAATCACTACGATTTTCAGGTCATCTCACCTACAAATACGTAGCCAGTTTGTAGCTGGTGAGGTTAACAGTTAAACAGGCTTATTGGGTTAATCCAGTGCTGTTAGCGTAAAAAGCCTTTAAATCTTTGTCCAGGCTAACATTACCCGCAAAGAGGGACTTTATGTCCAAAGTATTTGTTTTAGATACCAACTTCACGCCACTAAACCCAATTCATTCAGCGCAAGCTAGACAGTTATTGAGAAGCAAAAAAGCAGCAATTTATAGGCAATTCCCATTCACAATTATCTTGAAAGAATCTCGCTCAGATTTACTAATATCACTCCTAAGATTAAAGATTGACCCTGGTGCAAAGTTCACGGGAATGGTATTAGTTAATGATTCAACTGGCGAAGTTGTATTTGCTGCTGAATTAAAACATAGAGGCTTTGCAATTAGAGATGCTTTAACTTCTAGAAGCCAATTAAGACGTTCTAGACGTGCAAGAAAAACTCGTTACAGACAACCAAGGTTTTTGAATAGAACCCGTCCAGAAAGATGGTTAGCGCCGAGCCTACAAAGTCGAATTGAGAATATCAAAACTTGGGTTGAAAGATTGCGTAAACTCGCACCAATTGAGGCTATTAGTCAAGAATTAGTCAGGTTTAATATGCAGTTAATGACTAATCCTGATATTCAAGGTAAGGAATATCAGCGTGGTAGTAATTCAATTACAAATCTCACTTTAAGTTGTGAAAAGTGTAACACCAAAAAGGGAACGAAAGACATCAAATATTTTCTCAAAAAAGACCCTTTAAAGTTAGAAAAAATCTTGAAGCAAGCCAAAAGACCGCTGGCTGATGCAGCCGCAGTAAACACAACTCGTACTGCATTACTAGAAGTTCTAAAAGCAACCGGATTACCTGTAGAAACAGGTTCAGGAGGGTTAACAAAGTTTAATAGAAGTGAGCAAAATCTAGAGAAAACGCACTGGATTGACGCAGCTTGTGTTGGTAAATCAACTCCAATTCTCAATATCAAAGGTGTTAAGCCATTGTTAATTACAGCCAACGGACACGGTTCTAGACAATCTTGTCGAACTGACAAATACGGTTTTCCGAGTAGGCACGTACCGAGAGAAAAAATACATTTTGGTTTTCAAACTGGCGATATCGCTAAAGCAGTTGTCACCACGGGTAAAAAGATTGGTACTTATGTGGGAAAAGTGGCTATTCGTTCAACTGGTAGTTTCAATATTTATACTAAAAATGGATTGATTCAAGGAATATCACATAAGTTTTGTAAACGCATTCACGCAAAGGATGGTTATTCGTATGCACAATGAATTAATTAGAGATAAAGTATTAGGTGAAGCTGTACCGTTGTGAAAGATGAGCGTTTATATTTAAGTAATATTCAAGAATGTATTGAACGGATAGAGGAATATACAAAAGGTGGTAAAGAAGAAAGAATTTATGCAAACCAAGATGATTCAAGATGCTGTAATTCGCAATTTGGAAATCAAATGATATAAGAAAGCCACCCCCAACCCCCTCCCCACAAGGTAGGAGGGGACTATGATTTACCTTATTTAAGTGCATAACGCTATAATTAGGGGTTTGGCTAGTCTTTCTTGAAAGAGGGTGATCTGATATCTTGAGGATGTCAATTATTTTGTGTTTGATTGACCTTTATGACAAAAAACCAATAATCATTCCTGCCAAAATTACAAAACCAATCCAGACATTTTGACGAAACATTTCCCCATAAGCAGAATTAGGTATTTCTGGCTTTTGTAAGCGGATAATTTGCCAAATCCAGCCCATACTAGCCAGTATTAAACTGATCCAAAAAGCACTGTGTAAATTAACTAATAACCCTACTCCAGCTAGAAGTATAATAGTACCAATGAAGAAAATAGCGATCGCTGTAGGGGCATATTTACCAAAAAACAACGCGCTAGAATTAATACCAATGCGTTGATCATCTTGGCGATCGCTCATAGCATAAATAGTATCAAATCCTAAAGTCCATAGTACCGTCGCACCCCAAAGTAACCAAGTTGGTGCTGTAATATTAGCCGTAACGGCACTCCAACTAATTAAAACCGCAAAACCCCAAGCAATAGAAAGTACCAATTGGGGAATGGGAAATACCCGTTTTGCGCCAGGATAAAGTACAATAACAGGAACGGCTGCTACAGACAACCAGAAGCTTAAAGGGTTAAGATAAAAGGCGATAATAGCAGCACAGACCAGGGCGACCATCCCCACCACTATACCAATTTGAACGGAAAGGGCGCGAGATGCAAGGGGGCGGTTGCGTGTTCTCTCTACTTGGGGATCAATATCTCTATCCCATAAATCATTAACTACGCAGCCAGCCGCACTAGTAGCGATACTACCGATGATAATCACTCCCACCAGGGGTAAAGGTGGTTTACCCGCAGCAGCCAAAAACACCGCCCACAATGCGGGAATCATGAGAATTAATCTACCTTCAGGTTTATTCCACCGTAGTAGTAGGGTAATTGTCAGCCATAATGGTTGTTGGTTGGTTTTTGGTGTCCTTAACATATTTGCTGATTTAACATATCTTTACATTTATAGAATATCGTTATTTGCTATTTGTTCTACAGTCCTATTAATCTATTCACAAGAACAACAAGATGCTGAATTTAGTCTCGGCTAACTGGGAAAATATCACCAGTCTATCAGTTCCAGAAAATCAGATGATTGCGGCTATTGATATTGGTACAAATTCTCTACATATCGTAATAGTGAAAATTGAAGCCGCTTTACCATCTTTTACCATGATTGCTCGGGAAAAAGAAACCGTAAGATTAGGCGATCGCAATTTAATTACTGGCGAATTAAAACCAGACGTGATGCTTAAAGCGATCGCCTGTTTGGGCAGATTTAAAACCCTTGCTTATAGCTTAGGTGTTACCAGTATAGTTGCAGTTGCGACTAGTGCTGTGCGTGAATCTCCTAATGGTAAAGAGTTTCTCCACCAAATCGAAACCCAAGTAGGTTTAAACGTTGACTTGATTTCAGGACCAGAAGAAGCCCGTCGCATCTATTTAGGTGTATTGTCGGGGATGGAATTTAATAACCAACCGCACATCATTATTGACATTGGTGGTGGTTCAACAGAATTGATTTTAGGAGACAGTGAAGAACCCCGGAGTCTCACCAGTACCAAAATTGGCGCAGTGCGCTTAACCGGGGAATTAGTCAAATCTGATCCGATCACCGAAACCGAATTTAAGTACCTACAGGCTTACGCTAGGGGAATGTTAGAGCGTTCTGTAGAAGAGGTGCAAGGAAAACTGAAAATTGGCGATTTTCCCCGGTTAATCGGTACATCCGGGACAATAGAAACCATTGCTACCATTCACGCACGGGAAAAATTAGGCCTTGTTCCTTCCACTCTCAATGGGTATCAATTCAGTCTCCAGGATTTACGCACCTGGGTAACTCGCTTACGTAGAATGACTAATATAGAACGGGCTGCCATTCCGGGGATGCCAGAAAAAAGGTCAGAAGTAATACTTGCAGGAGCAGTAATTTTACAGGAAGCTATGACCTTGTTAGGCTTAGAATCCTTAACAGTTTGTGAGCGATCGCTCCGGGAAGGTGTGATTGTAGACTGGATGCTGGCTCACGGATTCATTGATAACAGGCTGAGGTTTCAAAGTTCCATTCGTCAACGCAGTGTATTAAAAACTGCAAAAAAATACCAGACTAATTTAGAACATGGCGATCGTGTAGCCGCTTTTGCCCTCAGTATATTTGATCAAACTCAAGCGCAAATACATAATTGGGGTGCAAATCAACGTCAATTATTATGGGCTGCTGCGGTTTTACACAATTCTGGTCATCACGTATCACATTCAGCACACCATAAACATTCATACTACTTAATCAGAAATAGTGAATTACTGGGATATAACGAAACCGAAATTGAAATTATCGCCAATATAGCCCGTTATCACCGCAAATCTCCACCCAAGAAAAAGCATGAAAACTATCGAAATCTACTCCACAAAGAACATCGGACAATGGTTAATCAACTCAGCGCGATGTTAAGATTAGCAGTAGCTTTAGACAGAAGACAAATAGGTGCTATTGCTCATATTCAATGTGAATATCAGCCCAATTTTCAAGAATTTAAGATGTTGATATTTCCCTCATCAATTGAAGATGAATGTGGGTTAGAAATGTGGAGTTTAGATTACAAAAAAGGAGTTTTTGAAGAAGAATTTGGTTTAAGATTTGTGGCAAAATTAATGAATAGATAAAGTTGCTATGAGCATCATAAATGATAGCTGACAAATTTTTAGTATTGTCGGGTGGGCAATGCCCACCGACAGGGGGACGAAATCAGCTAATTGAGAGATTTTATAAGCTTTATAGTATTTAGACATTGTTAATATTATAATTAATATAATTAAAACTTAATTAAAACTGCTGCATTTCTGCCAATAACATCTGACTGTCTTTCCAAGACGTTATTTTGCCATCACGAGAAATTTTAGCAATAAATGGAGCAGGATGCTTACGAACAAATCTTTGCATTTGTTCAGTTGCTTTGATAAATATTTCTGCCATTTCTTCCCCTTTTAAACCTTGGGAAGTTAAAATAAACATTTTTATTTGAGCGCGAGCAACAGCAATTCTTTCTAATTTGTTTCTGCTGATTCTATCATCTTTAGTCAAAACAACCCAGCCTCTTTGACCTATCTCTGGTAGCCAGTCTACATCTTGAGTGCCTTGACCAAAATGTTGATCATGAATTTCAACTTGAATACCTGCATGGCGCAGTTTTTCTGGAACAGTTCCTGTACCTAAGCACCTATCAGTAAAAAAGGTAATTGATTCAGGTTCACTCATGCAGCAGGTAGTTCACAGCGGATAGCTTCTTCAATTTTCAGGCGATCGCATTTATAATCACAAGCTAGATCCTGAATTGACTCACCAGCCTTTAATCTTTGAGCCAAAACAGTGGTAGGAATTCCTGTCTCAGCAATCACAAGACGACCAAAAGCAATTCTAGGATCAATTACAACAATGCGGGGGTTATTTTCCTCTTGAGAAGCAGTAAAGGGAAAAAGTTTCATAGCAAATCCATTTTTATCAAACTCAATGCGTTGAAAATGAGTATTGAAAGTGCTTTTCAAATCTGTTCGCCAGTATTCTGAGGCATTAAACAAAGAAGCATATTTTTCTATGAATAAGTCAACCCCATTTGTTGAGAATTTTTCACTGGCTAATGGATGTAATACTTGAAACTTCTCCTCAATATAATCAAGAGCTATTCTTACCTTGTCTCGTTGCATTTGGTGGTGTTTACGAATAGCTCTAAGAACATGAATTTCAACGAGGTTAGTAAATGAAAGGAGTTTAGGTTTAATATCTTGAGTTAAAATTAGTGGTTTTGAGAAATTAGAACCATTTGAGATTGAAACTGTCCAAGAGCGAATTGTACCTACCGGAATACGTAAGTATTTTGCAGCATCACTAATGGAGTAGATGGCAATATCTCTAGGATCAGTTTCTCCATAAAGGTTTTTCATAAATGTACCTACCAGAGATTTTCATGTTTATCATTTATATCATAAAATCTATCTGACTAAGAATAGCCAATACGTATAAGTAAAAATTATATGTATATATAATTATAATACAAATTTATTATTTTTACAGTTTCATGGCTAAAACCAAACCTTGATATATTCACAGAAGTATTTATATAAACAAAGTTAAAAAAATAACACTTAAATTTAGAAAATTATTTTATAAAAAATCAACCCAGTCATGTTAAAGTTTTAATTTCCTTATATTCCTTAGCTGCTTCAGCTTATGCATCTGCATTCTTTACATCCGCAACACCTTGAAGAATTAGTCAAGAGCAGTGGTATAAATTTAGACTTAATTTGTTTAAACTTTAAATCGCTTCAAAGCACAAATGCTTATGAATACCTGCTGATTTCTGACAAACTCCCCCGCACCAACACAGGGATGATTAAAAGTGCATGGTTACAGCGTTATACCCATATTACCGAAGGTGGTTGGTGGTGTTCTGGACTAGATCCCCTCAACAATTGGCATAAAATGGAATGGGGATGTTTTAAACCCAACCAACCGCGACAAAACCAGAAAGGTAAATCAATCAAATATGAACACCCTCCCAGCACAGCCACACGCATATTTTGTTTACGCATATCTTTAGAAATTTGGCAACAAGTTGGACAACTTTACAACTTAGAAATACCGGAAAAAATCACCATCAATGATGACGGTGAAGCCGAAGGTTTTTGGGAATGGGTAATTAAAAACAAGATATCCATTGTCATTTGTGAAGGTGTGAAAAAAGCCGCAGCACTATTAACCCAAGGATACGTTGCTATTGCTATTCCTGGTATTAATAGCGGTTATCGAGTTATTAAAGATGAATTTGGCAAAGTTACCAGTCGGCAATTAATACCTGATTTAGCAGCATTCACAAACACAAAACGCGACTTTCATATTTGTTTTGATTTTGAAACTCAACAGAAAAAAATTGCCGCCGTCAATAATGCCATTTCCCAACTAGGTTGTTTATTGCAACAACAAAATTGTCATGTTAAAGTTGTAGAACTTCCAGGAAAAGAAAAAGGAGTTGATGAATTTATCATTGCCAAAGGAGCAATAGCATTTGATAAAATTTATCGTCAAAGTGTAGATTTAGATATTTACATTGCCAAAAGCAAACCCCACACAGAGTTAACAATTCCCGCTGCAATTACTGTTAACTGTCCCTATTTGGAAAAAATTCCCTTTCCCACATCTGGCTTAGTGGGAGTAAAATCAGCCAAAGGTACAGGTAAAACCACCGCATTACAAGGGATTGTTCAACAAGCAAAAAGCCGCAATCAACCAGTTTTATTAATTACCCATAGAATCATCTTAGGAAGGTTCTTATGTGATAAAATCGGCATTAAATGGGGAATTGAACATGAAACATGGAGTATAGAATCTGATGAATTACCCGTTACTTATCCTTTACCAATTACACCATCTTTAGGATTGTGTGTAGATTCAATTTGGAAATTAAAACCTGAAGATTGGCGAGGAGCAATATTAATTTTAGATGAAGTTGAACAATCATTATGGCATTTACTCAACAGTGAAACCTGTAAACAAAAACGAGTTAAAATTCTCCAAGTTTTCCAACAATTAATTTCTACAGTGATCACAGATGGAGGTTTAATAATTGCCCAAGATGCCGATTTATCAGATGTATCTTTAGAGTATTTACAGACTTTAGCAGGAATTAAATTAACTCCTTGGCTAGTTGTCAATGAATGGAAACCGGAAAAAGGTTGGGATACAACTTTTTATGATTCACCTAATCCCACACCTCTAATTCATCAATTAGAATTAGATCTAATTGCTGGACGTAAATGCTATGTAACCACCGATAGTCGTTCTGGTCGTTACAGTTGTGAAACTATTGAGCATTATTTAAGAGAACGGTTGCAAAAACTCAAAAAAGAATTTCCCGAAACCTTAGTAATTAGCAGTCATACCACTAATACACCCGGTCACGCAGCCGTTGATTTTATAGCGGCTATTAATCAGAAAATTACAGATTATCATACTGTTTTTGTTACCCCTAGTTTGGGAACAGGAATTAGTATTGATGTTCAACATTTTGACCGAGTTTATGGTATTTTTCAAGGGGTGATTCCTGACTCAGAAGCCCGTCAAGCTTTAGCAAGAGTCAGGGATGATGTTCCCCGCATTGTTTGGTGTGCTAAACGGGGTATTGGCTTAATTGGAAGTGGGAGTACAAATTATCGTTTACTATCTCATTGGTATCAAGAAAATCAAAAGGAAAACCTAGCTTTACTAAGTCCATTGCATAAAATAGATGTGGATTTACCTTTAGTTTATGATCCCATTCATTTACGTACTTGGGCAAAATTATCTGCAAGAGTTAATGCTTCTATTCGTCTCTATCGTCAATCAATGCAAGAAGGATTGATAACTGATGGACATCAAATTCAAATGCGAAGTGATGAAGTACAAAATAACATTCTGCGTGATTTACGCTTGGCATTTTTCGCCACTGAACCTAGTGATTTAGAAAACCGTAAACGCTTAATTTTGGAAATTGTCAAAGTTCAAAAAGATTGGGCGCAAAGTCGTCAAAAAGTCAAGGAAATTAAAGGCAAAATCAAAGACATTAAACAGCAAAATCAACTAGCAAACGCAAATTCTGTGGCTAATGCTAGGGATATTGGTTATATCGAATATGAAGAGCTATTAACTAAACATTCTCTCACCCATGAAGAACGTCATCAAGTTAATAAGTATATCCTCAAACAAAGGTATGGAATTGTGGTTACTCCCCAACTGAAATTACAGGATGAAAAAGGATATTATGGACAATTATTAATTCATTATTATCTCACTCATGAAAGTGAATATTTTCATGTTAAAGATCAGCAAGAATGGAATCAGCAATTATTTTGGGGTGAAGGTAAAGTTTTTCTCCCAGATTTAAAAACTTATACACTCAAGGTGGAAGCTATGCGGGCTTTAGGAATGCTACAATTTCTGGAATTACAGCGCGTATTTAATGAAAATGATCCTGATTTAATCTGGTTGAAAAATGTAGCTATGCAAAGTAGTAAACACATTAAACGCGCTTTAGATATTGATTTAGTTAGAGGTAAAGAAGCTGTTTCAGGAATTAAGATATTAAACCGACTTTTGGGTTTATTGGGGTTGAAGTTAAAACAAGTAAATGCTGGTTATCAAATTGATTTAAAAACTTTAAATGATGGTAGAGAAAAAATATTTGCAATTTGGCAAAACCGGGATGATTTGATGTTGACTTCTTTGCATAATCACGAACGTGAAATTGTGGATTTGTCTAGAAGGGATGAATATGAATCTGTACTTATGAATTACAGCAGATTTCAACTTTGTGAGGTACAAAAATAGCACTCGCCCACCCTCTCCTCGCAAGGGGAGAGTTGGGGAGGGGTTGTACTTCATAAACCTAAAATCGGCTGTAATACCGAATTAAGGTAAAGCTGTATCAAATTTCCAGAATAATTGACCTGGAATGACCGCAAATAAACGCAGATAAAATTAATTTCAGATACCCAATTTTCTCAGTGATCTACAGACAATTGTTATTAGTCACACTAGTAAATTTTTTAATACAAAAATATACAAATCTTTATATAGAAAATCTTGCTTATACTTTACTCCTAATGGTATTCTTGGCGCTGATAATGCGGGTAAATTTACATTTACTGACGTACCTCTCATATTAGGGGATAACTCCTTTACTATTAATGCACAAGATATAGCAGGAAACACCAGCACCTTTACCACAATTATCAAACGAGTTGCACAAGATAACAGTGATGTAGTATTAGATTGGAATGGGATTTTATTAAATGCCATTTATGAAGATAAGACAACACCACCAGTAGCTTCTCGCAACATGGCCATCACCCAAACTGCGGTTTTTGATGCTATAAACACAATTACTGGAACTTACAAAAACTATCACTTCACAGGTACAGCACCAACAATTGTATCAGCAGAAGCCGCAGCCGCAAGCGCAGCACATCAAGTTTTAATTAATCTCTATCCTGGACAAAAATCCTATTTTGATAATGCTTTAACCGCTTCCTTAGCAGAAATTACCGACGGTACAGCAGAAGATAATGGTGTGACATTTGGATGCACTGTAGCTGATGATATTTTAACTTTAAGACGTGGAGATGGGTCTAGTAATACTATTACTTATACACCAGGAACTAACCCCGGACAATGGCAACCAACGTCCCCAGGATTTGCTCCTGCTTTATTACCACAATGGGGACAAGTGACACCATTTGCGTTAACCAGTGGTGATCAATTCCGTCCTGATGGTACACCCGCTTTAAACAGTGCTGAATATACCACAGAATTTAATCAAGTTAAAGATTTAGGTAGTAAAAATAGCACCACTCGCACGGCGGAACAAACACAAATTGCTAAATTCTGGGCTGATGGTTCTGGTACATTTACACCATCTGGACATTGGAATCAAATCGCCCAAAATGTTGCTGCAACTAAAGGTAATTCTTTAGTAGATAATGCCCGGTTATTTGCATTATTAGATATTTCCTTAGCTGATGCGGGAATTGCAGCGTGGGATGCTAAATATCATTATAATTTCTGGCGACCAATTACCGCTATTCAAAATGCAGATAGTGATGGTAATGCTAATACTATTGCTGATGCTACTTGGACACCTTTATTAACTACTCCACCATTCCCAGAGTATGTTTCTGGACATAGTACGTTTAGCGGTGCGGCGGAAACTATCTTAACAGGATTGTTAGGTAATAATGTTAGTTTTACCACTAATTCTTTAGGAACTCCTGGTATTTATCGTACTTTTAGTAACTTTACAAATGCAGCTAATGAAGCAGGAATTAGTCGCATTTATGGAGGTATTCATTTTAATTCGGCTAATGTGGAAGGGTTAGCAACTGGTAGAAGTGTCGGTAATTATGTTCTGGATAATTTGTTAGCACCTAAGTTAACTGTCATGCCAGGACAGCAGTTAAAACTCGAATCTAAAGAGATTTTTGGGAAAAATGCCAATTTTGCCCTTGAAAGTGAGCAAAACCTACCTACAGGCAATTTAGACAGCGATGGAACATTAATTTTTAAACCTTCCCCCACACAAATTGGCAGTTATGATTTTACCTTAGTCGCTAGAGATGGTGGGGAAGTGACAAGTAAGAAATTTAATTTAGCTGTCGTTGCTGATACGGAAACAACAACCAGAATTAGCGGTGTAATTCAAAATGTTGGACAATAACCTTTGGCTGGGGTGAAAGTTAAAATCGGTGATATTTCTACTACCACAAATGCAGATGGTTCATTTATTTTGACTTTAAATCAAGTACCATCTGCTGATGCAGCATTGATTATTGAACCAGGTCAACAGGTCAATAATATTGTTTATCCATCTATTGCGGAAAAACTGCCTTTACTGTTGGGACATGATGTTTATACCAATGTGAAAAATATTATTGATCGTCCCATTTATTTACCACCAATTGATATTAGTAATGCCCAAACAATTGACCCAACAATTACTCAAACTGTTACCAGTGCAGCTATACAAGGTTCAGCAGTAAAGGTTTTTGCTAATAGTTTATTTAATCAAGAAGGTCAACCCTATACAGGACAATTAAGTATTACCACAGTTCCCACAGAACTTACTCCGGCCGCATTACCAGAAAATCTGCGTTATCAGTTTACGTTATGATTCAGAACGAGCAGATGCTAGACCAATTTTGCATTTTGGTTATAACAATGTGCCGAATAATTCTAATTTGAGATTGATGGCTGAATTAACAATTAAACGGGGTGATTTTAAGTTAGAAGTACCCGGTTTTGTTGGCGGTCAATTTGGCTTAAATGGCGGGGAAAATTTCTGGTCAATTCCTAATGGTGGTGGGAAGATTGATGCTGCACTACAGGCAGATTTGAGAACTTTAGATTCAGGTCGTTATGATTATGATTTAACCACTGGATTAATGCGATTAAATAATAATCAGTTGAATGGTTCTACTTCTACCAGTAAGGGTAAATTCCTACATATTAATACTGTAAATAGTGCTTTTGGTAGTGGTTGGGGATTAGCTGGTTTACAGGAAATATTTGTTAATGCTGATAATTCAGTAATTATTATTGATGGTGATGGTAGTGAGTTATTGTTTGAAAAGAAAGCAGATAATAGCTATAAATCACCAGTAGGCGATTTTTCCACCTTAGAACGTTGATGGTACTTTCCGCTGCACGATGACAGATAAAACCGTTTATAGTTTCAATGGGGAAAATCTGTTAACAAAAATGCGCGATCGCATTGGTAATGAAACTCAGTATGTCTATGAAAATCGCCGGTTAATGAAAATGGTTGATCCGGTAGGTTTAGAAACTACTTTTACCTACAGCAATAATAGAATTACAGAAATAACAGATCCTGCTGGTCGTAGCACTAAATTAACCTACGATACTAATGGTAATTTAATCAAAATTACAGATCCCGATGGTACAAGTCGTACTTGGGAATATGACCCTAATCATCTAATGATTTCTGAGGTTGATAAGCGAGGAAATAAAGAACAGACATTCTATGACTTTGCAGGAAGAGCAGATCGAGCTATTCGTAAAGATGGTTCAGAATTAGATTTTGATCCTGTACAAGTGCAAGGTTTATATGCACCAAATAAAACTATTGATCCCGTAAATGTGCCTCTTGCCTTTCAGTTGGGAAATGCTGCATCTACCTATACAGATGCTAATGGTAAGAAAATAGTCAATAATCTTGATCAAGCCGGGCAAATAGTATCATCTTCTGATGAAGTTGGTTTATTACCTGCTGTCCAACGGAATGAACATAATCTGGTTACTCGACAAACAGATGCCAGAGGTAACGTTACATCATTTACTTATGATGATAATGGTAATGTCTTGAGTATTCAAGATTCGCTCGCATTTATTTCTCCTAGTGGAAATGCTTTAATTATCAGTAATGGTCTAAATACTGATGGAACACCTTTTATAAAAGGATTACTTGAAGAAGCTGGCATTACAACTACAATTGTTAATACAGTACCCAATACCTTAACTGGATTCACTCAAGTTATAGATAATAGAGTTGACAATGCATATCCACTAAGCGAAGCAGATCAAGCACTTTATTTAGGATTCTTACGGGGAGGAGGGGATTTATTATTAGTAGGTGAAAATAACAATTTTGCTACTCGCAATAATTCTATTTTAAACCTGATTCAATTAGCTGGTGGTGGTTCACTGAATTTTGTTGAACCTGCTTTTGTACAAAAAGTTTTATCGCCCTTTAATAGTCCTAATCTGATTTCTGATGGCAATGTCACCTATGGAGGGGTAGCAACTGGAGGTGTGACAAATCCAGGAACAGGGCAATTTGTGACAGTAGATAATGCAAATCGGGGTAGTACACTCTACTTTGATGACAATGATCTTCCTAACGCTCTTGGTGGCAAACTAACCGTTATGTTTGATACCAACTTTTTCCTGACTACAAATGATGTGACAGATAATCAAAACTTAATTAAAAATATAATAAGTTTTGAACGTACACCTCGTCGCTATACTTACGATCCAACTTTTAACCAACTCACCAGCATGACTGATGAACTTGGTCATCAAACTCTTTATCAAATTGATCCCAATAACGGTAATCTTTTATCTCTAACTCAGGTAGTGGGTGAAGTTGGTGGCAATGATGATATTATTACCCAATTTACCTACACAAATAATGGCTTAGTTGACCTGATTACTGACCCTCTAGGACGGATTACTGATAGTGATTATGATGCGAATGGTCGTTTAATTTCCATCATCTACGCTAAGGGAACAGCAGACGAAGCTAAACGCCAATTTGAATATGATTTAGCAGGTAATCAAACCGCAATTATTGATGAAAATAGTAATCGCACTACCTTTGAATATGATGCACTGAATCGGTTAGTGAAAATTATTGAAGCTGACCCCGATGGCAATGGTCCTTTAACTTCTCCGATTACTACCTATAGCTATGATGCTGATGGTAATTTGATATCAACTACTGATGCTGTAGGTAATGTGAATCAGAATACCTACGATAAGTTGAATCGGTTGATTGAAAATATTGATACACTCAACCAAAAGACCAGCTATAGTTATGATTCTTTGGGTAATTTACTTTCAGTGGTTGATCCTTTAGGACATAAGACTGAGAATAAATATGATGCTCGGAATCGGGTGATTGAAACAATCGCTCCTGATTTGGGTAGCACTAAGTTTACTTACGATTTGAGTAATAATCTGGCTTCTGTTACTGATCCTGTAAATAATAAGACTATATTTGCTTATGATGCACGCGATCGCCTCATTAATGAAACCGACCCATTAGGAAAATCTACTCAATATCAATATGATCCCGTTAATAATTTGATTGCGAAAACTGACCGCAATAATCGCCGAACTGAGTTTAAATATGATGACATCAATCGTCTAAATCAGGAAAAATGGGTAGGAACTGATCAGGTAATTAATTACAGCTACGACAAAGCTAGTAACCAAACTGCGGTTAATGATAAGTTTAGTTCCTTAGCATTTAATTATGACAATAGAGATCGTTTATTGTCTGTAAATAATGCTGGTACTCCTGGTTTTTCTAATGTTGTCCTTAATTACTCCTACGATAAAGTAGGCAATGTTCTCTCTGTTGCTGACAGGATTAATAATGTGGCAGGTGGCAATAACTCCTACAGTTATGATGCTTTAAATCGCCTGACTAAATTAACTCAATCGGGTAATAATGTCAGTGATAAAAGAGTTGATTTTGCTTACAATTCTCTTGGACAATATACCTCAATTAATCGCTATGCTAACCTCACAGGAACTCAGTTAGTCAATGGCACAACCTACACCTATGATTCTCTCAATCGTCTCACGAATTTAAACCACAGTAACGGTACAAATAATGTCGCTTTCCATAACTATGTTTATGATGCAGCGAGTCGCATTACTAAAATTACTGATGTTGATGGCGCGACAGATTACACCTACGATAATCGCGCCCAGTTAACAGGTGCTAATCACAGTAATGCTAACAACCCAGATGAATCTTACACCTACGATGCAAATGGCAACCGGATCACCTCAAATATTCACGGGAATGGGTATGTAACAGGTCAAGGCAACCGCCTACTATCTGATGGTAAATATAATTATGAGTATGACAACGAAGGGAATTTAACCAAGCAGACAGAAATTGCTACTGGTAAGGTGCAAGAGTTGACCTGGGATTATCGTAACCGCTTAGTGGCTATGGTTGATAAGGACGCTGAAGGTAACGAGACGCAACGGGTTGAGTTCACCTATGATGCTTTCAATCGCCGCATTGCTAAATCTGTAGATACCAATCCTCAAGATACAACTCCCGCAGTGGTGAAACAGTTTATCTATGACCGTAGTAATGTGCTGTTAGAGTTTGTGGATAGTGATGGTGCGGGTGCAAATCAGCCTGTTTTAGATAAACGCTATCTGCATGGTGCAGGTGTTGATCAGGTTTTGGCACAGGAAAGTGCTGGTAATGTGGTCTGGCATTTAACTGATCATTTGGGAACGATTCGGGATTTGGTGAATAATAGCGGTGCAGTGGTGAATCATTTTGTTTATGATTCCTTTGGTCAGGTAATTTCTGAAAGTAATCCTGCTATTGATACTCGTTATCTGTTTACGGGAAGAGAGTTTGATCAGGAGATTGGGCTTTATTATTACCGTGCGCGGTATTATAACCAAGCTACGGGAAGATTTTTGAGTGAAGATCCGATTGGATTTAATGGTGGGAACACTAACTTATTTGGTTATGTAGGGAATAGTCCAATATATTCCAATGATCCTAGCGGTGAGTTTGCAAATCTTCTTATCGGTGGAGCAACAAGTGTCTTATTTGGTTATGCTATATCAAAGCTTACTGGATCTTGTTATTCTTTAAATGACGCTCTATTTGATTTTGGAACAGGAGCAATAGGAGCGGGTTTAGCAAGTAAAGCAGGGAAATTATTACAATTAGGACGAAGAACTGGCATTCCTAATACGGTAGCACGAGTTGTTCCTAGTAATACACCTCTTACAACACTAGGAAAACCAGGTAATCCAGAGGTTTTTGTAGCTGCTGCTGAGGATATTAAATATTTAAATGCAAATCAAATTGCTTCACGATTAGGAATTGATCCTTCCAAGACAGGAAGTTTTACAGTAATTGAGTTTTCTCCGAATGGTCTTAAACGAACTTATTCTGGAGCGCCTGGAGTAAACAACAAATATATCGAAGGTGGTTACACATCAGGTGGAGCGAGAGAATATTTAGTTTCTAATACATCTATTCCATCTAATGCCTCAGTCCGAACAGTCGGGAATATATTCCCTGAACGAAGTGCTGGTATTGGCGGATTAACAGGAGGCGCTGGAGGTGCTGGTCGTGATTGTGGATGTGATTAATGTGAAAACTTGATCGCTGTTTGGGGATGTGGGGGTGCGATAGCGCAAGCGCTGCTGCAAGCAGTTCGCTTTTGGGAATGTGAGGGGCGATCGCTTTGATGCTTTCAGGAATGGTAAAGGAAATAAACTGAGGTATAATAGAACTAACAAGCAAATAAAGACTAGGAAAATAGATATGATTACAGTAGAATTTCAAACCACTATTGAAAATGGGATGATCAAAATTCCCGAACAGTACCAACAACAGTTAAAACAACCCAATATAGTTAAAGTCACTCTTCAACAAGACACTTCTGAACAGTCTGTAAATTACCTCCAATATTTATTAGAACATCCGTTAAATATAGAAAAATTAACTCCAATGAAACGAGAAGGAATTTACGAAAACGAATAAAAAAATGACATTTTTAGATTCAAATATCTGGATATATGCACTTAATCAGAGTCAAGATATCCGAAAACATCAAATTGCTAACCATCTAGCCACACAAACAGGACTTTATTTAAGTACTCAGGTAATCAATGAAGTTTGTGTAAACTTAATCAAAAAAGGAAATTTTTCTGAAAATCAAATTCAAAATCTTATTCAAGGTTTTTATCAAATTCATCATATCATTGAACTTGATTTGAATATATTGTTAACAGCATCCACATTAAGAACAAAATATTTATTCTCATTTTGGGATAGTTTAATTATCGCCAGTGCACTATCAGTTAATGTGAATCAACTCTATTCAGAGGATATGCAACACGGTTTTACAGTGGAAGGATTACAGATTATTAATCCTTTTCTCTAAGCGATCGCTTTTGGGGAATGGGAGGGCGATAGCGAGGCGCTGCTGCAAGCAGTTCGCTTTTTAGGGATGTAAGGGGCGATCGTTGGTTTTAGAAATTGGTGCGATCGCGCTAAAATGATTGCAGTAGTATCTTGCAAGGTAGCCAACTATATGCCATTAAAAGAACTCTTAAACGAAGCTAAAAATTTAGACATTCAGGAGCAAATCCAACTAGCTACACAACTATTGCAATGGGTAGAAATAAAGATTAATCAAAAGTCTCAAGACTCCTCATCCAAACAGCTACGCCAAGCAGGACTTGGTTTAGGATCTTGCATATTTACTGCTGATTTTGACGATCCATTACCCGATGAATTTTGGCTAGGAGAATCATGAAATTGTTGCTTGATACTCATGCTTTCATGTGGTGGCATAGCGATCCAGAGTGTATTCCTAAAAGCACAATACACTTACTTCAAGATCCTGATAATGAAGTAATTATTAGCGTTGTCAGTCTATGGGAAATGCAAATCAAAATTCAGCTAGGCAAACTTGCTTTGCTCTCAGAGACGATCTAGAACTTATGCTAAAGATTCAGTGGGAGCGAAATAATATCAGGTTAATATCTGCAACACTTCCTCATATTTTGGAATTAAAAACTTTACCACTGCACCATAAAGATCCCTTTGATAGAATGCTTATAGCTCAATCCAAAGTTGAAAATGCAACATTAGTTAGCCGTGACTCCGTTTTTAAAAGTTACGAATGCTCCGTGATTTGGTAATTATCATCTTGTGAAATTAGCGATCGCTTTTGGGGTGTGGGAGTGTGATAGCGCAAGCGCTGACTTGTCAGTTCGCTTTTTAGGGATGTCAGGGGCGATAGCGCAAGCGCTGACTTGTCAGTTCGCTTTTGGGATGTGGGAATGCGATCCCTATAACCAGTAATATAAAAAGCAGTAGTACAGTGGCTAAACATGAAACATGACTCTCATTTATCTAGACTATAACTGCTTTCAGCGTGGCTTTGATGATCCAAGACAAGTTAGAATCCAAATGGAGGCTGTAGCTTGCCAAGAGATATTTACTCAAGCTCAAACAGAACAGGTAACTCTAGTTTGGTCTTTTATGCACCAAGATGAAACCGAATTATGTCCATTCATTGATCGTAAATATGCAGTGTTGGGCATGATCAGTTTGTGTAAAATAAAGGTAGCTCCAAAAACTGAAATAGTAGAACAAGCCCGTTTATTTCAGCAGTCGGCTAACCTATCAAGTAAAGATGCTTTACACTTGGCCTGTGCTGTTAATATTCAAGCTGATTTTTTCTTGACTTGTGATGAAAGTTTGAGGAAGCAATCTCAAAAATTACAGCTAGAGATAGCAATCATGAACCCTATTGACTATATTAGGAAGAATGAAAATTATGAAAATCAATAATATTATGGATGATACAGAAATTAGAGTACAAGGTATAAATGCTCTGTATAAGTCTCTTGGTTCAGCCGCAGCTATACGTTTTTTGAACTTACTACACAAAACGCCTACTGATTATGTAGAAATCTCTCGCACAATATATAAAGATCAAACTATAGATGAAATTTTTGCTAGAGCAAAAGAAAATTGGCAAGATTAATTAGCTCATGCGATCGCCTTTCTGTTCAGGATGTGGGAGTGTGCGTAAGCGAAGTGCTGCTGCAAGCAGTTCGGTTTTTGGGAATGTGAGGGAGAGCGATCATATTTTTAGAGGTATAATAGAACATAAAATGTATAAGTCCATTGCAAAAAACAAAAATGATATCTATCAAGCTAGATCGAGAAACGGAAACATACCTAGCAGAAATCATTACTCAAGAGAATACTACCTCTGAAGAACTGCTAAAAAAACTAATTTATCAACATTGGCAAACCATAAAACCTCGTCAAACCCTAGCTCAAAGACGAGGAAAACATCCAGAAAACCTATTACAAGATGCTGCTCCTAATTTATCATTACGAGAAAATCGTAAAAAAGACGTTGCAGAGCATATTCAAAACCGCCATCAAAAATATCATCAATGAATGATTATCCTCCTATTATTCTTACTGATAGCAGTATTTTATTTGCTTACTACAGCGTGCAAGATAATTATCATAAATCCGTTTGTAACTTTTTTGAACAATGTTCAAGTGAACTGATTACAACTATTCCTTGCGTGACCGAAGTGATGTATCTTTTGAGTAGAGATTATCGGACACAAAATGAATTTCTCAATGATTTAGCTCAAAAACTTTATCGTTGTATTCCTCTAATACCAGAAGATTTTACTCGCATTAGAGAACTTAATCAACAGTATGCAGACTTACCAGGGGATTTTGCTGATTTGTCATTAATTACTATCTCTGAACGGCTCAATATTTCATCAATTATTACATTAGATAGTGATTTTGATATTTACCGCAGTTATCGAAAACAGCCTTTTGAAAGAGTGTATTTAGATTTACAACGTTAGAGAATGATAGCGAAGCGCGACCTAGTAATCGCCTTTTTTGGGATGTGGGGGCGATTGGGGCAACATAAATTATTGAGAGCGATCGTTCCTGGGATGGGAGGTATAATTGGGGGATGCGATCGTTGTGTCATGGTGTACGTTTATGAGTGAATTATCTTTAAAAGTCCATGCTTTCTGGGATGAAGAGGCTCAAGTCTGGACTGCCTCTAGTGAAGATGTACCCGGTTTAATAACAGAAGCTAGTTCTTTAGAATATCTAGAGCAGAAGCTCATGATTATGGTTCCAGAGCTTTTAGAACTGAATCAAGTGATCTCAGGTGATTCAGGTCAAGAAATTTCAATCGATATCATTAGTCAACGGATTAGTAAAATCCTAGTGAATGTGTGATATGGCAAAATCATTTACTCCTGAACTTAAGAAAATCCTTTTGCCTTAGCCACTGTTTATCAAGTAGATTATTTGTTAACATGGAACTGTAAACATATTGCTAACGCACAAATCCAGAAAAAACTCTCATAAATTAGTATTCAATCTGGATATGAACTACCAACAATTTGTACACCTTATGAACTTATGGGAGATTAACTATGTAGAAAGATGAAGTATTAGAAGAAATTTACAAAATTCGAGAAGAACACGCTAAATCTTTTAATTATGATTTGCATGAAAATTGTCAAGATTTAAGGAAAAAACAGGTAGCTAAAAACAGAAAAATTATTACTCAACCTCTTATCAAATCACTATCCTAAACTAAGTTTTGGTATTGAGGGGGCGATAGCGCAAGCGCTGACTTGTCAGTTCGCTGTTTGGGATGTGGAGGTGCGATCGCTGCTATAATACAAACAGTTACTCTTTTTTGGAAAAAACACTATGGAATTAGTCACCTTAAATCAATCAGGACATCTGCAAATTCCTGAAATTATTAGACAACAGTTAGGTTTAAATAATGAATCCAAACTATCATTATAAGTTCAAGACGGAAAACTAATTTTAAAACCCATCAAAGAAGAACCATCACTTTACTATGAAGGTCATGTATTAGTCTCGGATGTGGAATTATTAACAGATGCTAATTCAATAATTGAAGAACTCAAAAATGAAAGAATGAATCAAGTAATTTCATGGTCAAAATATTATTTGATACATCAGTTTTAGTTGCGGCTATTTTAGTTAAACATCCTCATCATTTTCCTTGTTGGTCATGGCTAGAAAAGGTGAAAACCTCACTTGAAGGATTTATAATTACTCATACCTTAGCCGAATTGTTCTCAGTTATATCTTCTTTTCCTTCTCAACCTCGTTTTTCACCTCAAATCACTCAGAGGCTTATTCAGGAAAATCTCAAAGAATTTCAGATTATTTCTTTAACTGAAGATGATTATTATCAAGCTACAGAAAATATGGTCAATTTAGGGTTGACGGGAGGAGCAATTTATGATAGTTTAATCGCTTATTCTGCTTTAAAAATAGAAGCGGATAAAATCTTAACTCTTAATGGGAAACATTTTCTCCGTCTTGGCGATTCCATTGCTGAGTTAGTAGAAGTTCCATCATATAAATAGCTGGTTTAAACTCAAAATTCACAATATCTAGCTATAGTAAATTATAGAGGTTGATCGCATTTGGGGATGTGGAAATGGGATCGCTGTTTGGGGGATGTGGGAAGGGCGATAGCGCAAGCGCTGCTGCAAGCAGTTCGCTTTTTAGTAAATACTGGAAGTGCGTAAGCGTTGCGCTACTGCAAGCAGTTCGCTGTTGGGGATCTGGAATGGCGATAGCGTTGCGCGACCTAGGAATCGCTTTTTTTGGATGTGGAAAGTGCGTTAGCGAAGCTTACCGTAGGTATTGCTTTTTGGGATATTGGGAGAGCGATAGCGAAGTGCGACCTAGAAATCGCTTTTTAGAGGGTTTGGGTTAAAAACTTAGGATATAATGATTGAAGATTCAAAAGAAGAGCTTAATTATGAATTACCAAGACATTATTACCATTGAATCAGGAAAACGCAGTGGAAAACCCTGTATTCGGGGAATGCGTATAACCGTGTACGATATTTTGGAATATCTAGCAGGTGGTATGACAGAAGCAGAAATTCTCGAAGATTTTTCAGAACTGACATCTGAAGATATTAGAGCCTGTCTATCTTTTGCTGCTGATCGAGAGAAAAAGTTATTTGTCGCTGCACTATGAAACTGCTATTAGATGAAAATCTGTCAGATCGGATTATTAATAAAATTATTGATCTATATCCCGATTCAGCACACGTTAAGACTTTAGCACTGATAAATACTGATGATGCAATTATATGGGAATATGCTAAAGCGAATAGTTTTGTGATTGTTTCCAAAGACTCTGATTTTCATCAACGTAGTTTACTTTATGGTCATCCGCCTAAGTTTATTTTTCTTCGTATTGGTAATAGTCCTACATCAAAAATTGTGCAGATTTTGACAGATAATTTTGTCACAATCATTCAGTTTGACAGCAGTGAAACAGAAAGTATTTTGGTCTTAACCTAACTTGGAGTACGATCGCCAATCTTATCGGGAGATGTGGGAGTGCGATAGCGAAGCTTACCTAAGGTATCGCTTTTGGGGTGTGGGGGGCGATAGCGAGGCGCTGCTGCAAGCAGTTCGCTTTTTGGGATGTGGAAGGTGCGATCGATACGACAGACTACGGCTATGCACTGAATAGGGAAAGTTTTGGAAGTTAATACGAATCGCTTTTTGGGGGATGTGGGAGGTGCGTAAGCGTTGCGCTGCTGCAAGCAGTTCGCTTTTTGGTGGGTTAGCAGGAGTCTTACCACCTATTTGCCAGCAGTATCCTTTGAGAAATCAGGGATCTATCTATGGTAAAATCTATTTTGTGTGCTTATTGGTGACAAATATGGCGCTGTGTATTTGAACGAGATCCAAAATTTACCTAAAAACTATACACCACAGGACTTTTAACTCTGTTCTCTGTTGCCTATTCTCAGCTATAGATTTTTTCTCTATTCTCTCTTTATTTATGAATCAAAATGTTATTAATACTTTACATCAACAGGGTTTAGATCATTATCGTAGGAGTAATTATCAACAAGCAATTGCTAGTTTTGATGCAGCTTTAGCATTATCTGCTAATTTTTCCATGGCGTATATTAATCGTGGTAATATCTTTCATATTTTAGGTAATTATGAAAAAGCGATCGCTGATTATAACCAAGCTATAAACATCAATCCTAATTTTGCTCAAGCTTACCATAATCGTGGCAATAGTTATTATGCTTTGCAAAAATACCAAAATGCTATTAATGATTATAATCGTTCTCTAGAAATTAATCCCAATTTTGCTACAGCTTACTACAATCGCGGTTTAATTTATGCTCATCTCCAAAATTATCACCAAGCAATTAAGGATTTTAATCAAGCATTAACAATAGTTCCTGATGATATTCAAGTTTACTATCAACGGGGTTTAATTTATGGCAATCTAGGGGATTATCACCAAGCAATTAGCGATTATAATCAAGCATTACAAATTAATCCTGATTTAGATATAGTATATGCTTTTCGAGCTAATGCACATCACCAATTAGGAAATTATGAAAATGCAATTACTGACTATAATCAATCATTACAAATTAATCCCCTTTTAGCTACAGCTTACTATGGACGGGGAACGGTGCGGGAAGCTATGCAGGATTTTGTCGGTGCTGTTGCAGATTATACTCAATCAATATCAATCACCCCAGAATTTGCTCCAGCATATTGCAAACGAGGTGACGCTCACAAGTTTTTAGGTAATATACAAGCAGCAATTAAAGACTATAACCAGGCTTTAACAATAGATTCTGACTTTTTAGCCGCCTATTATCACAGAGGAAATATTCGTTATACAGTCAAAGATTTTAATGGTGCAATCAGTGATTTTACTGAGGCTTTACGATTGTATCCCCAATCCGCTGTATTCTATAGCGATCGCGCTAATGCCCGTTATGCTCTGAATGACTATAAAAAAGCCATATCTGATTATACCCAAGCAATCAGTATTAACCCTAATTTAGCTGAAGACTGGTTTAATCGTGGTCGCAGTTACTTTCTTTTAGGAGAATTAAAAGCAGCATTAACAGATTTAACCCAAGCAATACATTTACAACCACGTTATCCCCTAGCCTATTTAGTCAGAGCGGATATACATAGACAACTGGGGAATCAGTTAAACGCAATTACGGATTTCCGCAAATCCGCTGATCTTTATTACCAGTCAGGAAATATACAATATTATCAGGAGCTTACCAAGCTGATTTCCAGAATTTCCGAGGTGGGTTAACAACAGCGTCACCCACCACACCATGTTACCAATACACGTTACTCTATCGTAGATTTAACTTCTCGATAGCGTTCCTGAAGATCCTGAATCGTAAATAAAGCCTGAAATTGCAACCCAGCAGACTCATATAACTCCCCACCCCCTTGCAATCTATCTATCAGTGAAATTACCATATTTACAGTATAACCTGCTGCCTGTAATCGTTCCACGGCTTTGAGTGCAGATTGTCCAGTTGTTACCACATCTTCCAAAACTACGACTTTCGCACCCTGGGGTAAACTCGGACCTTCAATGTAAGCCATTGTACCGTGTCCCTTGGCTTCCTTGCGAATAATTAAAGCTGGTATTGGTCTATTTTCATAAACAGAGACTACACTCACTGCTGATACAATAGGATCAGCCCCTAAAGTTAAACCAGCTACAGCCTGAGTATCTTCAGGTAAGATATGTAGCAATAATCTTGCCATGGCTAAAGCACCCTGGGGATGAAGTGTTACTTGTTTCCCGTTAATATAGTAAGAACTACGTTGTCCAGAAGAGAGAACAAAATCACCCTCTTGATAAGCAAGCTGACAAAATAAATCTAGTAGCTGATGACGGAGAATAGTTAAATCAGTATTAACCGCCCAAATATTTGAGTTATTGTGGGTTTGAGTGGAATAAGACATTATAAACCATGAAAAGTTGTGTGAAACCAAACCTAAAACTCAACAGAGTTTTCAAATTAAGCATAAATTAAGACTTAACTCAAGCAAGCATAGACTTTTATGGTTAGCCTTGCAAATAAAATGAGCGCGGAGGGACTTGAACCCCCGACCCACAGGACCGGAACCTGTTGCTCTATCCACTGAGCCACGCGCCCTTGCATATACATTCAACACTATAACATACTTTTTGAATTTGGTGAAAATTAAATTCTTAGTCATTTTGTATGTTAAATTTTATACTTAAATTCAACTCTAAAATCTTTTTCACCATATAATTTAGTATCGTAATAATTTAGTATCGTAAGCGATCGCACTTTATTTTTTAGCACAAGTTGGTAAAATCAAAATATGAGTAAAAACATAGTTGTTGGATCTAGCAGTGCGAAGCCGTCAAATCCCTTATTTCCTGTTTATTTTGACTTTAGTTATCATAATTTGCTTTAGTAATTTCTGGCATAAATTACCAAATTTTCCTTGTAAAAATGACGGATTTATGATTAGTGAAAGTACAAAATATTATATTCATCCTAAGAAAGTTGTGGTTCGTCCTTGGTTAGGTCAACATCATGTATATGCTGTGTTTATGCTACCAAATAATTATTCACATGATCCTTTAATTAAAGTTAATTTACCATTCAATCAAACCTTCTGTGGAGTTGTAGCAAATCGTAGTCAAACTATAGCTGGAATTAATGCTAAACCGGGACATTATTTAGTAAAAGCATATTTACAAACACGCACTGCAATTAAGTTTATTCTCACAGGTAAAATCAATGATCTCAAAGAAGTAAAAAATTGGCAATTAGGTTATGGTCAAAAAGAGAATTAATAACCCTTTGGAGAACCATCACCGCGAGGATCGGCCGCTGCTTCTAGGGTATCATCTTCTGTAACTGTGATGGCATTTGCATTACCCCAAGGTCGAGTTTCCCTGATTTTATGTCCCCGTCGGCGTAAGTCTTCAGCGGTTAACGCATCTAAACCCCATGCTTCCACTCGCAATTCATCTGGTAGCCATTGGTGATGTATGCGGGGGACCGAAATCGCTGTACCAACATCCATTTTGGATTCTAAAACATTCAAAATTATTTGCAATACTTGGGTAATAATGGTACTACCACCTGGCGCTCCGACAGCCATTCGCAAGCGATTATTTTCGGTGATAATGGTGGGTGTCATACTAGAAAGGGGCGTTTTTTTGGGTGCTATACTATTAGCTTCCTTACCCACTAAACCAAAGGCGTTTGGTACTCCTGGTGCAACTGCAAAATCATCCATTTCATTATTTAAAACTATTCCTGTTCCGGGTGTGACAATTCCCGCACCAAAACCTAAGTTAATTGTGAAGGTTAAACTGACGGCGTTTCTATCTGCGTCCACTACATTTAAATGACTGGTTTCTGTTGATTCATGAAATTTTGAAGTTTTCAGTCCAGGTTTAATTTCTGTTGATGGTCTTGCCATTTTCATGTTAATTTCTTGACGACGTTTTTGGGCATAAGCTGGGCTAATAAGTTGAGAAATTGGAACTTTAACAAAATCAGGATCACCTAAATATTCGGCGCGATCGCTATAGGCAATTTTCATTATTTCTATGATTAAATGTATAGCATCGGGGTGATGCCATCCCCAAGACTTTAAGTCTGTGTCACCGATCATATTTAACATTTGTAATAAGTTAACTCCTCCAGATGATGGTGGGGGCATAGAACAGATTTTACTTTTACGAAAGTTACCACATACAGGATTGCGCCAGATTGCTTGATATTGTTTTAAATCTTCAATAGTAATTAAACCGCCATTCTTCTTCATGTCTGAGGCTATTGTTTCAGCAATTTTTCCCCTGTAGAAACTTTGAGGATTTTCAGAAATTGCTTCTAAAGTTTTAGCTAAATCAGTTTGAATTAATTTTTCTCCTGGTTGATAATATTCACCATTACGAGTAAATATTTTTTTAGCTGCGGGGTTTTTTAGTATTGCTTGTTTACGGTTTTCGTAAGCTGCTGAAGAACGCCAAGCAACCCTATCACTAATTATAAAACCATTTTTAGCCAGTGCAATTCCAGGTTTCATAACCTCTCGCCAAGGTAACTTACCATAACGACGATGAACTTCATACATACCCGCTACAGTCCCCGGTGTTGCTACTGCTAAATAACCAGTAATACTCGCGCCGGGTCGCACTTTTCCCTCAGCATCTAAATACATATTTTTAGTAGCTTTAATGGGTGCGCGTTCTCGAAAATCTAAAGCTTTAATTTCCCCGGTTTTTTGAGAATGAAAAAGTAAGAAACCACCGCCACCAATACCAGCAGAAAAAGGTTCAACTACTGAAATAGCGAAGGTTGTAGCTACTGCTGCATCTACGGCATTTCCGCCTTTTTTTAACATTAAAAGTCCAGCTTCACTGGCCAGAGAATTTGCAGAAACTACCATTCCCCTTTTACTACGGAGGGGCAGGGTGATGGTAGCTGATACGGCTTGACTGGTGAGGATAGCAGCAAAGAAGATAAAGGAGATGATTAGGTGTTTTGTTTTGGTAATCATGGGCATTTTTAGCGTAAATTAAAGCGTGCAAAAACTAGTTAAATGATAAAATACTATTTATTCATCACCATTGGCAAGACTTAGATTATGAACTCATTTGAACGGATAACTATTGAAGGATATCGTCGCTTGTTTAATGTACAAGTTGATATGCGTGATCGTCCTCTGACAGTCATGATTGGTGCTAATGGTGTGGGTAAAACTTCTTTGTTAGAAATTTTTTCACTTTTAGCAGCATCAGCAAATGCTCAATTAGCAAACAAAATTTCTGAATTAGGTGGACTACCTGATATTATTACCCGTGATAGAGCCAATAGTATAACTATTTCTTTGTCTATGAGCGTACCAGGGTATGCACCACTTGATTACCAACTGGAAGTTGCACTAAAAGGTTTCACCTATGAAATTGCATTAGAAACACTAACTGAAAATAATCCCTTGGTTTTAGAACCATTCAAGCATATTAATTCACTTGGATTGGATGTGAAGTATTTTAGTACAGAAGATCAAAAATTATTACGTCCAAATTGGGATCATAATCCCTTGGAAACTTCTCTTGCTCAAGTTCCCAAAATGTATCAAGAACCTGAGAATCTACGTAAAAGATTAGCATCATGTACATTTTACGGTGCATTGAATGTTGCTCCTAAAAGTCCAGTTCGTTTACCACAATCAATGCGTCCTACAAGCCTACCTGGTGCTAATGGTGAAGATCTAGTTTCCTGTCTTTATTATTTACGAGAAACTGACCCAGAACGATTTGAAATTATTGAAGATACTCTAACTGCTGCTTTTCCAGATTTTGAAAGATTGGGTTTTCCTCCCGTAGCAGCAGGAACTATCACAATGACATGGAAAGATAAGAATTTTTCTAAACCTATTTATATGCACCAATTATCAGAGGGAACTTTGCGGTTTATTTGGTTAATAACATTATTGCAAAGTCCAGGTTTAACTGCTGTTACTCTTATAGATGAACCAGAAGTTAGTTTACACCCAGAATTATTAAGATTACTGGCTGATATGATGCGGGAAGCATCACAAAAAACTCAGCTAATTGTGGCCACTCATTCCGATAGATTAATTAGATTTTTGAAACCTGAAGAAGTGTTAGTTTGTGATGCTGAAGATGGTCTAACTACTATGAGATGGGGTGATAGTTTTAATTTAGAACATTGGCTAGAAGAATATAGTTTAGATCAAGTTTGGGCAATGAATTTAATGGGAGGTCGTCCATGAAAATAGCAATTTTAGTTGAGGGTGCAACGGAAACAGCATTTAAGCAAGTTTTATTAGGTTTTCTGATATTACGATAATATTAAATAAACAAAACAGGTTTTTATTGAAGCATGAATTAACCCACATAAACCCAATTTAAAATTAAGAAATGCTGCTAAAGTCTATCAGCAATTTTATTCTGATTAAATCAACATTCCCGCAATTCCAGCAGTGATAAAACCCGCCAATAATCCGCCAATCATTGTTTTTACACCCATACGTGCTAAGTCTTTTTGACGGTTTGGTGCGATTCCTGTCATCCCACCAATGGTAATTCCTATTGAGCCAATATTGGCGAAATTACATAAGGCATAAGTAGCAATAATTATTGAACGTTGAGAAATTTCCTGTTTTTTAATCAGTTCTCCCAAATCCAAATAGGCGATAAATTCATTTAAAATCGTCTTTTTACCTAATAAAACCCCAACTTGTCCACAGTCAGCCCAAGTTATCCCCATTAACCAGGCTACAGGAAACATAATAAAAGACAACATCCATTCTAGTGATAATTGCGGATAACCAGATAATTTTCCCAACCAACCTAAACCAGCATTAACAGCGGCCAATAAACTTAAAAAAGCAATAATTATTACTCCCACATTCACCGCTAATTTTATGCCGTCAATTGCTCCAGAAGTCGCTGCGTCAATCACATTAACATAATTACTTTTGATATCTATATTAACTTTTCCAGTAGTGTCCGACACTTCTGTTTCTGGATACATAATTTTTGATACTATCAGAGAAACAGGAGAAGTCATAAAAAAAGCTGCAATTAAATGTTCTGGGGGAATGCCAAAAGATAAATAAGCACCTAATACCCCACCAGCAATAGTAGCAAAACCACCAGTCATAACGGCGTGTAATTCGGATTGAGTCATATTTGCTACATAAGGCTTGACCATAAGTGCCGCTTCTGTAGGTCCTAAGAAAATATTTCCTGCACAAGACAAAGATTCAGAACCCGATGTTTTCATGGTTTTCATCATTACCCATGCTAAACTGTTGACAACTCTTTGCAAAATACCATAGTGGTAAAGAACACTAATAAATGATGAGAAAAAGATGATTGTTGGCAGAATTTGAAAAGCAAAAAAATGATCTTTGAAATTTTCACCAAAGACAAATTTTGCCCCAACATCAGAAAAAGCTAAAAAATTAGCAACCATATTTCCTAAAGATTTAAATAAATTCAAACCCCAAGGAGTTTTGAGAATTACTAAAGCTAAAACAAATTCTAATCCTAACCCCCAAGCAACGGTCCGCCAACGCACAGCATTACGGTTAACAGAAAGGGCATAGGATATGGTGATAAAAATGCAGATTCCCAGGGACGAAATAACACGCTCCATATTCGGTATTTT
The DNA here is from genome assembly GCF_014696755.1 of Anabaena sp. FACHB-1391. Lineage (NCBI taxonomy): Bacteria > Bacillati > Cyanobacteriota > Cyanophyceae > Nostocales > Nostocaceae > Anabaena > Anabaena sp. FACHB-1391. The sequence goes on from NZ_JACJQS010000007.1 coordinate 55,261, forward strand.
AATATTTTCGTGGACAAAATGTGGACAAGATTCAGATTGTTTACCAACGGTAGGAGAACCTAATTGAGTTTCTATATTTAAACCTTTTGCACCTCCTAAAGATGCCATTTCTATAGCTTGACATAGCTTGACGAGGTGTAATCTAGTTTTGATAATCTGGTTCTGTAATATTATACAAAATCGTACCAAAAATGCGAAGCGTTTCCTAGTCTAATGAGGTACAAAATTATCTGTGTTTATCTGTGTTTATCTGTGTTTAATTCTAACTTCTTGTACATCACTTGCGTTGTATTTGCTTTGATTTGTATATAAATATTTATATATGAATTGTCTACATATATTTATGGTAAAGAATAAATATAGTATACGTATAGTATATTTATAGCTGTAGCCACTTTAATTTATTAAAATACTTAACATTAATTTACATTTATTTATTAGGAATTTTTTTATTAGTTGTGCTAGGCTGAACAACAGCAATTATTGCTAATGTTTCTTAAATAGGAGAAGAACTTTCTAGGAAATTAATTTTTAACGAGCCTTCTCCATTAGGTTTGTCACCCTACTGATATTTGCCGTTTCAGCTAGGGTGTTAGGTTTTGCAGCATAGAGTTGTAAACTTAATTGATATAAATAATCAATTGAGTTATAGCTATTTTGCTTAAATTTATTGAATGTAATTCTCATTAACAGCAAATAAAAGGAGCTAATTAACGCTATGAGTTTTAATTTGAACTTAAACCCTGTAAGTGACTATGGCTTAATGCCAAATACCAATGAGTTGATGTTTTACGGTAATGGTAATGATTTAATTACTAGTTTCAGTAATACTCAAGCAACAATTGTTGCCGGAGAAGGGAACAATATCATTAATAGTGCAGCAGGTAACGATATAATCTATGCTGGAGCGGGTCAAGACTTCATCAACGCCGGCAATGGTAATAACACCATTTTTACTGGTGGAGGTGTTAACAATGTTATTACTGGTAATGGTAATGATACCATTTATGCTGGTGATAATAATGATATCATTTATACAGGCAATGGTAACGATATCATTTATACAGGTAATGGTAATAACATTATTAATGCAGGTACGGGCAATGATCGGATTGTCCTAGGCAGTGGTCAAGATAAAATCATTCTTGAAGGTGGTAACGGCTCTGTCACGGTGTTTGGGTTTAATATCAACAGCGATAAGGTGAGTTTGGGAGAAAGCTTACTGGGCAAGTCATTACAATTTGTTACTCAAGGTTCAGATACCTTAGTCAAAACTGGTACTGATCTACTGGCGACCCTTAAGGGTGTAGCTAGGAGTTCCCAAGCCTTGTTAAATAAAATACCTCTATATAGGTATAATGTTACTGATTTGGGTTCTTTAAGTACAAATACTAACGGTACAGTGGTAGCCGCCTCCATTAACGACTTTGGGCAAATTGCTGGGCGATATGATACTGGTGCAACGTTTATCAACCAGAACGCCACAACAAATGTTACTCAAACAAATAATGTCCGCCAAGGATTCATTTGGGAAAATGGCTCTCAAACTGCCTTGACTAATACAGGTATAAAAAACGGACAGTCTGATTTTGGCGCCGCCAATGGCGCAACTGTCACTTTGCTGACAACCAATGTTAATACAATTGGCAATTCTGGAATTATTTTGGGAACGGCAGACGAAGTGCGTCAACCCATACCTAAAGCAACAGATCGAGCATTAGTTTGGCAAAAGAATGGTAATAATTACAACTTAACTATCAATGACTTTGGTGGTCTTGAAAGTTACTTATTCGATGCGAACAACTTAAACCAGGTTGTGGGGCGTAATATCCTGTCCTCAGGTCAGGATAAAGCTATTTACTCAGAAAATGGACTGATCCAAGAACTGACAACTTTAGGAGGTGATGGTGGTACTGCACGCGGTATTAATAATAAGGGGCAGATAGTTGGCTACGTAGACAGCGATGACACTCTCAATGATCAGTTTGTGAATACGGCCGTGATTTGGCAAAAAAATACTAGTGGTACTTATACAATGCAAAACCTGGGCACTTTTGGCGCAGAAAAAGCCACTTTACGGGATATCAATGATGCAGGTCATATCATTGGCTCAACCAGTAATGGTTCGGGAGCAACTGCAACGAGTGACGCATTTTTACTGAGAGACGGGAATTTCACAGACCTGGGTAGCCTTGGTGGTAACACTGGTTCAGCTAACGGAATCAATGAATTTGGACAAGTGATTGGAGCTTCCCAACTAGCTTCAGGTATAAACCATGCTTATGTTTGGAATGGCGGCGTGATGAGCGATTTGAATAATTTAATCACTACACCATTAACCTATAACGGTGCAACTGTCACCCTGAATAATGCTGTTAGCATTAATAATTTTGGGGATATTGTTGCAACTGGTACTTATACCTATACTAATAATGAGGGGCAAGCTCAAACGGGAACTCGTTCCTATTTACTGAAAGCGACTTGGTAAAGGATAGGTCATAATTGAATCAGTGAGGTATTTTATGACCTCACTGACCACTTCCTCAAACTTGTGATATTTTTATATTTATGATTTTTTTCTGTAGGGTTATTCGCTAGGTGCAAGATGCGAGTTAACCTAATTTCAAGCTATAAATTAAACAACGATAAGAACTGGCATTTATGAATCTACCCCTTCGGAAATTAGGAGTTCTACCAAATGCTTGGGAAGTAAATCAAACATTTGCGGATATTACCCGTCCCGAAAAGACCCCGCAACCAGTTGTTTTAGCAACAGAAACTAAAACTCTACGCTGCGATTTATCCAAAGCTGCTATCATTGTCATTGATATGCAGAACGATTTTTGTCATCCTGATGGTTGGTTAGCACACATTGGTGTAGATGTCACCCCTGCCCAGCAACCGATTGCACCCCTGCAACAATTATTACCACAAATTCGGGCTGCTGGTGTACCTGTAATTTGGTTAAATTGGGGAAATCGTCACGATTTATTGAATATCAGCGCCGGGTTACTGCACGTATACAACCCCACAGGGGACGGTGTAGGATTAGGTGATGCTTTGCCCAGCAATGGTGCTAAGGTACTAATGAAGGGAAGTTGGTCTGCTGCGGTAGTGGCCGAATTGGAACAACTACCAGAAGATATCCAGGTTGATAAATATCGCATGAGTGGATTTTGGGATACTCCTTTAGATAGTATTTTACGAAATTTGGGTATAACTACAATCTTCTTTGCTGGTGTAAATGCTGATCAGTGTGTTTTATCAACTTTGTCTGATGCCAATTTTTTAGGATATGATTGTATTTTAGTTAAAGATTGTACTGCAACAACTTCACCGGAATATTGTTGGTTAGCAACTTTATATAATGTTCAACAATGTTTCGGTTTTGTCACTGATTCTTCGGCAATTTTGACAGCAATTAATAATTAAGAATATGTACACTACTCGTTGTGTAATTCCAGTCATTAAATCTCCTCAAGATTATCAAGCATATCGTATTAGTCCCCATGACTCTAACCGATTAGCAATTATCTTTGATTCCACAAGCGCTAATACTTCTTTAACTTGTTGTGTGGAAATTTTTGACGTGGGTGGAAAAACACCACCAAACCGTCATGAATGGGCGGTAGAAATGTTTTTTATTCTCAAAGGAGAAGGAATTGTAATTTGTGATGGTAAAAAGGTAAATATCAAGGCTGGAGATAGTTTGTTAGTTCCACCTACAGGGACTCATTTGATTAGAAATACTGGTAAAAATCGTCTCTACGCATTGACAATTATGGTTCCTAATGAGAATTTTTCGGAACTAATTCGCAGTGGGATTCCTGTAGAATTAGATGCTGAAGATATGACTGTTTTAGGAAGATTGGATTCTTTAAAATTTTTCTAGTATTTTTATAGTTTTGGGCGATTTGAGGGTGTAACAACAAAGGTTTTTGCTGATGTTTTGTTACACTCTCAAGTTTAACTTTTTATCGGAAGACTAACCGAGAGAAATAAGACAGAGAAATCAAATGTCGTAGGCATATCCCCACTGAATTTTGCGGTGGTAAAGATAGTTTAGATAATTATCTATATAAACAAGCATCTCAGGATCTCAAAAAAAGAGTTGCAACTGTATTTGTTTTGATTGATGAGCCTGGTTCTCATGTTTTAGCTTACATAGAGAAGCTAATAGCAAGTTTTACTATTAAATAAACAATGCCGGAGAAACATTAAAAAATTCTCCTAAAGTTTTTGCTTGAGCTTTACTAATTGCTCTTTTCCTATTCACAACCTCAGAAACTACACCTTTAGAACCAATAACTCCTACTAAATCAGATTGTTTAATTCCCCTAGCATCCATTAAATGTTCTAACATTGCATGGGGAGATGATGTTTCAATAGGGTAGGTTTAGTTTCAAATTCTTCAATGAGAGTGACTAACAATTGTAGGATAGCAGTTTGTTCGGGTGTACGCTGTTGATCAGCCATTAATTTTTCCACAGTTTCTAATGCTTGATCATATTCTGCTTCGGTGGTGATAACTTTGGGTTGATATTCTACTAATAATTGACTGTAGGTGGTTTTATCTAAGGAAATAGTCATGGTTAACTCCTGTTAAAAGAAAGGATCATTTTTCCATATACCCGACTTCTGAGTATTAATTCATGGTTTGATGAACAAAGGACACAACGGTAATAGAGGTTAAGGGAAGATTGGCGATCGCCAATCTTGTAGATTGATAGGTTGCGCCTATTTTAAGGTCATTATCCTTACCTAATTATTGAAAATTTGCACACTTATAATTCTGAAAATAGTTTTTCCCAATCAATTGTATCCGGTCTATTTCCTTGATTTACTATTTCAAAAACTTTGTTAACAGCACTTTGATGAAATAAACTTTCTACACAAGCTGCGGCTACGTCAATACGACTAGAATCACCTGTAATTATATCCCCTGTTTTGAACACAACGTTTAATTTACCTGCGGTTGTAGCTTTGAGTAAAGTATTGAGATCATAGGATGTATAGGGTCCATCAATTAAACGTCCAGGACGAATGATAGTATAAGGTATTCCTGAATTAATAATTGCTTGTTCTCCTTTTTCTTTAGCATCAAGTACACCAAAAAGATTGAGAATATTAAAAGGAAATTGATGTTTGCGAAGAATACCACAGGAGGAAACAAAGACGAAGCGATTTAAGTTTTTTGGTGCGGATGATATCAGATTTGTTACACCTTGATTATCAACTTTAGTAGGGGTATTTTTAGCTTTATCTTCTAAAAATAGAGGATTGAATAGAGTAATTCCTAATTCAATAATGTTGGGATTTTGATTAAATTCCCATCTGGAAGAAGGAAAAGCGGTAGTTCCTGTACAACAAATAATAGAAGTAATATTTGTCATGGCTGCTGTTAAGCTGTCGGGTTCACGAATATCACCAATCGCAATTTCTACTTGATCATTAAACATTTTGTTGGCTTTTTCTGCATTCCTGGTGAGAATGCGAATGGGTAAGCCTTTTTCTAAAAGTTTACTAACTACGAGTTGTCCGACTCCACCGGTAGAACCGACAACTAAAATGAGATCTTTACTGCTGTTCATACTTTTATTAAGCAATGCTATTTAATCTACAATAATTTTGACTCTAATAGTTTACCATGACTGGAATCTTTTTTGAATAATTCGCCTCACGCCAAGACCCAAAGGTAAGGATTTTACTGTTGACTCCTGTTTTATGTTAAAATTACAATTATCAGTAGCTAGGGAATGAAGATTTATGGTTAACAAAATTCGCCGAGTTTCCAAGATGATCAATAAGTCACACGATAAGGAGTTTTTTCACCAAGCAGGAACTCCACCAGGAACAATCATTGTTGATGAAAATGCTGAACAACCCATTATTTTTTTAATTGACTATAACCAAACTGATCTGATTCGCAAACAAATAAGTTATCCAGAAGAGTGTCTTAACTATTTGGATACAGAATCCGTTTCTTGGGTGGATGTTCAAGGTTTAGGGAATAAAGATATTTTACACCGTTTAGGTCAATCTTTTGATTTACATCCTCTGGTTTTAGAAGATATTGTGAACATGATAGAACGTCCAAAAATTGAGGATTATGAAGATCAATTAGTGATTATTGCCCACATGGTTGTACCTAATAACAATAATGGCAGTTTTTATAGTGAACAAGTAAGTTTAGTTTTAGGGAAATATTATGTATTAACAGTGCAGGAAGAACCTGAACATGATTGTTTTGATGGAGTGAGGATGAGAATTGATAAAGGTAAAGGGATCATTCGTAGACAAGGTAGCGATTATTTAGCTTATTCTTTATTAGATGCCATTATTGATGGATTTTTCCCGGTTTTAGAACTTTATGGTGAACGCATTGATGAGTTAGAGGAAGAAGTAATAGTTAATCCTAATCAAAAAACATTGCAAAAAATATATCAAGTTAGGCGGGAATTATTACAGCTTCGCCGCGCAATTTGGCCTCAAAGAGACGCAATTAATTCTTTAATTAGAGACGGTAGTGAATTAATTAGTGATGATGTGAGAATTTATCTGCGAGACTGTTATGATCATGCAGTCCAAGTTATGGATATAGTGGAAACTTATCGGGAATTAGTAGCTGGATTAATGGATGTCTATTTATCAGCAATTAGTAATAAAATGAATGAAATTATGAAACTACTAACGGTGGTTTCTTCGATTTTTATTCCCTTGACTTTTATTGCAGGGGTATATGGGATGAATTTTAATACCGAAAAATCTCCCCACAATATGCCTGAATTAAATTGGTATTGGGGCTACCCCCTGTGTTTGGGAGCAATGGCGTTAGTTGCGATAAGTTTACTATACTTTTTTTGGCGCCGGGGTTGGTTGACTAATTCCGTTAATTTCCAAAAAGACTTTCACCGCTAGATTTGATAAAAATCCATAAAACTTAATAAAATAGAGACGTTTTAGGGAACATCTCTAAGTAGTGAATGGAATTAAATAACGGGTGCGGCTGTAAATATGAACCACAACAACAAAGCTAACATCAAGACACCGATTTTAACCAGCAGGTATGTATAAGCATGAGGGATAAGAAAATCTTGGGTCGTCATACTCCACCTCTACTTACTAGCGGTTAACTAGTTATTTATTAAATCTATTTTCTTACACTCCCATTATTGCCTAAAAATGGGTGAGAAACAGACTTGAGTTATGTTTCGTTAATATTTCTTAGCTTTATTTTTGATTGTCCTATGGCTTGATTAGCGGGATCTTGGGGTCATATTTTCTGATTCTAGGCTAGAGCGGGCTAGAAGCCCACCCATCTTCATATTTAATTATGCCTACCTATTTATCTATTTATGCGAATGGCACATCAATCAAAATGTTGCCCTCTTCGACGCGGAGGGGAAATACTGGCAGGGTTTTTTCTGGGGAAACCATTGAGAGTAATTTACCCACTACGGGTGGAAATGGACACCAGGTTTTGACTTCACCGTTACCCAAGTCAAAAGCACTACGATGAAAAGGGCAAACTATCGCCCCATTTTCGATTTTCCCGTTTTTTAAGGACATTTTTAAGTGCGGGCAGGTATTATCTACAGCATAAAACTGATTTTCGTGATTTAAAAGTAGGATTTGGCGATCGCCTACTTTTACTACTTCTCGCGCACCAGTAGCCAGTGCATTAGCAGCTAAAACTTGAGTCCAAGCCATGATCTTCTCCTGATTTTGTGATTTTATAAACCCCTTCTTAGTTTCTCGCAATTTTGCTCGGTGCGATCGCCAATCTTGATAATTTAGATTTCCACAAACTCGATAGTTTCTACAAAGTCCAAAATAGTTTTCTTAATTTTCTCAGCTTCTTCCTTCACCGAACCGAGCGTTTCACTATTTAAAAAGCTGCGTTGGCTACTAACTACATACAAACATTCACTATTGACAAAGGACAATAATCCTCTATAGGCATCTAATCTTATGCCATGACCGTTAGTTTCCTGTTGAGAAATAGTTGAACCTTTTGGGATATTTACTAATACATAGTAATATCTTTTTAAAGGATCTTGCCAATATTCTCTATGCTTAACTTCAGCATCTGGTACATTAGAAATAATCGTCTCGGGCAGATATTCATTAACAATAATTTCATGAAGATAGGTTTCATGTCCTTGAGTTCTGATCTCCTTAATCTGTTCTAGAGACAGAGGATAATAATCAATTCTCAATAAAGTTCCCATATCATCCGAAAAACTCACCATTCCTTCTTCTGTTTGAATTTTTCCTCCCTGTTCAAAATCCAGAGGAATAGGAACTGTAAAATTTCCCAAAGGTGACTGATAAAATTGTTCACCAGATTCATTGAATATTATTGATTCAAATTCTTCATCATATTCTTCCTCATCTCCTGTTTGAACTGCGGCAATTACCTCTTGAATAATTTCTTCTGCTTCTTCATCTTCCAATTCTAAAGCTATTTGTAGTTGTTTAAGATAAGTCTTTTTATCAGCAGGAATCATCAAATCTTCAGCATCTAAAAGCATAATCACCCCAGCCGCAAAACCATCTAATACTACCTCCTCAGAAATAGCAGCATTAGCAGCATTAAATAAAGATCCTAATCCAGCATCTTCGGCTAGTTCTATCAGTGTATCCACGGTTTCTAACATTTGTTCTTCTGAGTATTCATCAAAAATCTCAAATTCCCAGAGAATATCAGCTATAATTTCCCCATTTATATCTTCAATGCCTAAATCAACTGCTGTGGTAATTACAGCAATTGCTACTACCGCTTCTTCTGGATTCAATGATGCTGCTATTTTCTCTTTTGATTTGAAAATATAGTCATACTTTGTCATAATGTCTAGCTCCTCAATTAATCTGCTGTTTGTACTTAATTACCTGGTTGGGAAATCCGGGTTTCAATATCTTCTAATGTTCGTAATAATAGACTATTTGCCTGTAATTGCCAACCCCATTTTTGAATTTTAAAAGCTGCTACAGTTCCCCCTATAGCTGCTAGTAAGCCCATGGGTTGATTCAGAGAAATCCCCAACAGCAAACCCAAACCAGCAATTCCCCAAAATGGTAAGGCCACCACTTGTCTTTGCTCCTCTACAATTTCTGCAATTTTGCTAGATGGCATTGTACCTAATAACGCAGCTTTTAGTTGCCGTTGTTCTGCTAATGATAACGATAAACTAATCCGACGGCGGAGTTTTTCCATTTTACGGGCATCAGTGCTATACTCCGTTAGTTCATCTTCTGCCATTTTTAACCATCGTTCTAATTGTGACATAGTAGATTAAATTTTATTGCTGGGCTACAGCTATTATTCTACATTTGAACTCAAATACCAAGGGATGATAAGGAAAAACTTGTTTACTACAATAGCACTTTTTCTCCAGGAAAGAGATTTATCATAGCGGTTCTTCCGCAAACTTGACAAATTTAAAAACATCCTCTAAGTATAATGGTATTGAACTACTGCTATTTCAAAAACCGCCAAAATCACAAATAACATGAACAAAACTTGGTTTCGATTGGGAATTATCGGCATATTTATCTTTTCATTCAGCCTACGTTTTTGGGGATTAAGCCGATTTAATACTTTAGTATTTGATGAAGTGTACTTTGCCAAATTTGGTAATAACTATCTGACCCACACACCATTTTTTAATGCTCACCCTCCCCTCAGTCAATATTTGATTGGCTTGGGTATTTGGATTAGTAATCATATTCCCATAAGCCGAGAACCTGCTGTAAATAGTCTCACAGGTTCTTTATTATCCCCTGGGAGTTATCGCTGGCTAAATGCTCTGACAGGTTCATTTATTCCCGTAGTCGTGACTTTATTAACTTATCAAGTAAGTTATCGTTATCGTTTGGCCTTATTGGCAGGATTCTTTACAGCTTGTGACGGATTATTTTTAGTAGAATCTCGTTATGCTTTAAGTAATATATATATAGTTATTTTTGGTTTACTAGGACAATGGTTATTATTATTAGCATTGCAGAAGCAAAAACAAAAACGTTGGTTTTGGTTGCTGCTTTCGGGGATAAGTTTTGGTGCTTGCGTGGGAACTAAATGGAATGGTTTGTGGTTTCTTGGAGGTGCTTATAGTTTATGGATAGCAGTTTGGATAATTCACTACTTACAGTCTTTTGATTCTACATCTCGTACCCCCTTATTTCCTTATTTACACTTTTTTCGCACCTCCCATAATTCCCAGATTCTTACTAGAAAAACACCATTACAAAACCTGAAAGAAATAAATATTTGGCAGATGTTTTCCTATTTAGGAATTATTCCCGCAGTCGTTTATAGTTTGATTTGGATTCCTCATCTCCAACTTGATCAAAGATATGGATTTATTGAAGTCCATAAACAAATTTTACAATTTCATCTGCAATTAGGTGGTAATAGTCCTAGCGTTCATCCTTATTGTGCTGCATGGTATAAATGGCCATTATTAACCCGGCCAATGGCTTATTATTATCAAACTGCTCAAAGTATTCATGATCCCTTACCTGTATTTGGACCACCTTTACCTGATGGTACTGGTAAGATAATTTATGATGTTCATGCTATGGGTAATCCATTTTTATGGTGGTTTGGTTTAGCTGCTATGATATTTTTAATTGGTATGGTGATGATCAACATGACTATGCCAGGAATAGAAAAAAAGCTAGTATTTATCCCGAAAAATCTCAGCATTGATACTTGGATTGGTCTATTTCTAATTATAAATTATGGAGCTAATTTGCTCCCTTGGGTAAAGGTAACAAGATGTACTTTTATCTATCATTATATGTGTGCCGTAATCTTTACATTCATAGCCATTGCTTGGTTTGTAGATCAATGTTTACTGAGTTATTATCGCACATTGCGGTTTTTAGGTGTAACTATAACTTTTATAATTGTAGTTGCTTTCATTTTCTGGATACCTATTTATCTAGGTTTACCCCTCTCTCCTGATGATTATAGAATGCGGATGTGGTTTAATTCTTGGATTTGATAGAAATACCTAATATGAATTTGCGTGCGGTCTTGCGGTCAATTATTCTGGCAATATTATTCTATTTGGTATTGCTTAATATAACTATACAAATACTGTAGCTTTTATCAGATTAACTTTTACATTTCTTATCTATATATTAGGTTACAAACAGTTAAATTGTGTAAGAATAGAGGACAAGAGCGATTGTACCTATAGACTGTACCACTGTCAAAGGTACTAAATCAAAAAAATTTTTATAGGTGTGAGGAATTTAAATGCAATCTATATATTTTATGCTCCAAAATCATGGAAGGAAGGGTTTATGGATATCAATGTTAAGCAACAGCATATTAATATCACAGGCTCAAAAGAAGCGCAAATACATTTGATTAGTGAAATTCAGCCCCATGGGATTTTGTTAGTCTTACAAGAGCCAGATTTACAAATATTACAAATTAGTCAAAATACTTTTAATACTTTTGGCATATCTCCAGAAGATATGGTACAACAGGAATTAGAAGACTTACTAGATCCTTACCAAATACAGAAAATCAAATTTTGGTTATCAGAAGAAAATTTAGATTTTATTAACCCTACCAAAATTTGGATCAAGAAACAAGGAGATGAATATACAATATTTGATGCCACTTTTTATCGAAATTCTCAAGGATTTTTAATCTTAGAATTAGAACCGACAGCATCTCAAGAGAATATTCCTTTTTTAAGTTTTTATCATTTAACTCAAGCCTCAATTAATCGATTAAAAACAACTAAAAGCCTCCGTGATTTTAGTCAAATTATTGTCCAAGAAATCCGAAAAATAACCGGATTTGACAGAGTCATGTTATATAAATTCTGTGATGATGGACATGGTTCTGTAATTGCTGAAGAAAAAATAGATAGTTTAGAGTCTTATTTAGGATTACATTATCCAGAATCAGATATTCCTCAGCCAGCACGACAATTATTTCTAGAAAATTCCATTAGAGTTATTCCCGATACAAACGTTCAATCATCAGTAGAAATTTTCCCCAAGATTAACCCAGTTAGCGGAAAACCCATTGATTTAACTAATTCCACTCTCAGAAGTGCCGCACCATGTCATATAGAATATTTACATAATATGGGCGTAGGTGCATCTTTGACAATCTCCTTAATTAAGGATCACAAACTTTGGGGTTTAATTGCTTGTCATCATCAATCACCCAAATATATTTCCTACGAATTACGGAAAGCTTGTGAATTTTTAGGAAGAATTATATTTTCAGAAATTTCTGGCAAAGAAGAAACAGAAGATTACAAATATCAGATAAATTTGAAACAAGTTCAATCCCAATTGATTGAATATATGTCTCAAGAACAGAACTTTATTGATGGTTTAGTCAAAAATCAAATAAATCTGCTAGATTTAACTAATGCAGAGGGAGCAGCAGTTTATTTTGGCGGAAAATATACCCTAATTGGTAATACTCCTCCAGCAGAAGAACTGAATTTTTTAGTAGCATGGCTAAAAAATAATGTCAAAGATGAGGTATTTTCCACAAATTCCTTACCTCAGATTTATCCAGATGCGATTAGCTTGAAAAACGTTGCTAGTGGGTTATTAGCTATTCCCATTTCTCAGAAAAATTATCTATTGTGGTTTCGACCAGAAATAATTCAAACTGTCAATTGGGGTGGGAATCCCCATCAAGCTTTTTCAGTTGATGAATCTGAGGGAAATGTCCGGTTGTGTCCGCGTAAATCATTTGATTTATGGAAAGAAATAGTTCAATTAACATCTTTACCCTGGCAAAATGTAGAAATTAAAGCTGCATTGGAATTACGAAAATCCATCATCAATATTGTCCTCCGTCAAGCTGATGAATTAGCCCAATTAGCTGAAAATTTACAACGTTCTAATGCAGAATTGAGAAAATTTGCCTATGTCGCTTCCCATGATTTGCAAGAACCATTAAATCAAGTAGCCAATTATGTGCAACTTTTGGAAATGCGCTATGCAGCAACAATAGACGCAGATGCAAAGGAGTTTATTAGTTATGTTGTCGAAGGAGTCAGTTTAATGCAGACCTTAATTGATGACGTACTCGCATACTCCCAGGTAGATACATTAGGAATTGTTTTTCAAGTCACGGAAGTAGAAACTGCTGTAAATCGGGCTTTGAAGAATTTACGTCAACGGATTACGGAAACTGGTGCAATCATTACCCATGATCCCTTACCCACCGTCATGGCCAATGAAACACAATTAATCCAGCTATTTTTAAACCTCATTGGTAACGCTATTAAGTTCCACAGTAGTCAACCACCAAAAATTCATATTGGTGCGGAAAGATTAGAAGATGAATGGTTATTCTCAATTCAGGATAACGGCATTGGTCTAGATCCGCAATTTAGCGATCGCATTTTTATCATCTTTCAACGTTTACACACCAGAGATGAATATCCCGGTACAGGAATGGGTTTAGCTATTTGTAAAAAAATCATTGAATGTCATCGAGGACGAATCTGGGTAGAGTCACAACTCGGTCAAGGTGCGACTTTTTACTTTACAATTCCCGTCAGAGGTTGTAATCGTGAGCGTTAAAATAGCAGAAACACACAAAATAATCTTTTTAGTGGAGAACAATAAAGCTGATGTTCGTCTCATTCAAGAAGCATTAAAAACCAGTTCATTACCTCATGAAGTAGTTACAGTTAGGGATGGTGTAGAAGCTATAAATTACCTCCGTCAAGAAGGAGAATATGCTAACACACAACGACCTGATTTAATTTTATTAGATTTGAATTTACCCAGAAAAGATGGGAGAGAAGTATTAGCAGAAATTAAATCTGATCCTCGACTAAGACGCATTCCCGTCATAGTATTAACCACTTCAAAAAATGAAGATGACATTTTCGATAGTTACGACTTACACGCTAACTGCTATATTACCAAACCTCGTAATCTGAGTCAGCTATTCGAAATCATCCAGAGTATTGAGGGATTTTGGTTTTCTACCGTGACTTTACCATTAGAATCAAACTATAGCAAGAATGAGGAATAAAAGTCTTTTGCTATATGGCTTTTACCGGAAATTTTGTATATCCGTTGCATAAAGCTATATTTGATATATCTTTTAAAACTTGAAAACTCATCTAACAAAAGTTTATCTTACCCATAACTCATCAGAGTCAAACCAGAAAATGATTACTGCAACTTCCACACTAAAAATCCTATTAATTGAAGATAACTTAGCAGAAGCTAGGTTATTACAAGAGTTTATTAAACTGACAAAATCTCAAAATTTCAGTTTAGTTCATGTTCAAAAACTCCAAGAGGGAATCAACAAATTAAACAACGAAAAATACGACGTAATTTTGTTAGATTTAACTCTTCCCGATAGTCAAGGATTATCTTCCATACCCCAGTTACTCCAGCAAAATCCTAGTAATCCCATCATAGTTCTGACTAACACAAATGATGAAGAATTAGCCATTGAAGCAGTGAAACAGGGAGCGCAAGATTATCTAGTTAAAAGGCACGTAAATCCAGATATATTGGTGCGTTCCTGTAGATATGCTATAGAACGTAAAAAATTTTTAGAACAATTACATCAAGTTAATCAAACATTAGCAAATCAAGTCGAAGAAAGAACCACAGAACTTTTAAAATCCCAAGAAAGTAATCAGCTTAAATCTGAATTTGTTTCCATGCTTTCCCATGATATTCGTAATCCCTTGAATACCATTCTCTTAGCGGCTCGATTACTACAAAAGCGTGATCCAGAATTAACAAATGATGGCAAAATAAATCATTTACAACTTATTAGTTCTGCGATTAAAAATGTCTACAATTTATTAGATGAAGCTTCAATAATTGGTAAATCTCATGCAGGTAAATTATGCTATCAACCACAGATACTGGATTTAGAAAAATTATGCTATGAATTAGTAGAACAATCTCAATTATTTGCTCAAGAAAAACAGTTGAGTTTAATTTTTACCAGTTCTGAACACTGTTTTGAATTTTTGGGAGATGAAACATTATTAAAGCATATTGTCAGTAATTTACTCAATAATGCCATTAAATATTCAAGTATTGGCGGTAGGATTTTATTGGAAATAATTAAACAGGAAAAATCCGTAATTTTGAGATTTCAAGATCAGGGAATTGGGATTATAGAATCAGACCAAAAACAAGTATTTCAACCATTTTATCGAGGAGAAAATGTAGGAATAATTCCTGGTAGTGGTTTAGGATTAACAATTGTCAAACAGTGCGTTGAAGTACACGGAGGTGAGATTACAGTTAATAGTCAAGTGGGAGTTGGTTCAACTTTTACCGTGAGTTTGCCAATAAAATAAATAAAATAGCCAAAACTATGATTTCTTACCATAATTCGGGGATCTGAATAGCTGAATCATGAGATTTTAGGATAGGCAAAATGCCTATCTTAAAAACTTTTAACTATTCAAAAATCTAGCCTAACAACTCAATGTTAGAAAAGATAAAATCTTGAATAGAAAGACTGTTGGCTATTTCCGTGCGAATTTCCCGACGGTTGAGAATATAATAATTACCTACCTTTTCATATTCATCAGTAAAATCGCTTTTTCCACCCTTTTGTGCGCCGGTTTCTGGGTCATGGTACACAGAATTATAAGTATGAGAAAGATATCCTGCCCCTGTATCATGACTGGTAAAGGTGTCAATAGTTACAAAAGTACCGTGAATTAAACGGTGAACGTGGCAAACTTCATTGTTACGCACTTTGTATTTATCTCCTTCTGACTTACCACCAACAAAAATTTCTACTGCGCCAGTTGCGTCCGTGCTACCATATCTAAAAGTATTTGCGCCGTGAGTTTGTGCAAAGGGACGACGCACACGGTGAACAGCGATTTCCCAGGCTTGACCGTGAATGGCTTTTTTAGCCGCTTCGTCCTCGACATTGAGAACTTCAGCTTTGAGACTGGCATCAATTCGGACTTGACCTATGATCACTTGGCCATCATGCTTATAAGTAATATCTGCGGTATAACCAGGGAAATTTTCATCCCAAGTATAACGGTTTTCGTAAGCAGCCTGAAAAAGTTCTTGAGCAGAGATTTGAGTGACTGTCATGGGGAAAAATCCTCTATAGGAAGTGAAAATAGCATTTTATTCTTGCTGGTATTAGCATAGAAGTAATTATCAAGGTTCGCATAGTCCCCAAATGGGTACACTTATGGCTAAAACACTCCACGCCATTTTCCAGGCGATCGCTAATGTCCAAAATGAGCAAGAATTAAAACTAGCTTTAATGGATACCATTGGCGAACATTTTGCGGTTCAACATTGGGGTATTAATCTCCTAGATTACCAGTTAAATACTAAAATCAAGATTCCCGAAATTCCCGCTGTTTGCTTAGAAGCTAATCCCATTGGGCGTTATGTTATGGAACGTCACGCTCCCACCCATGAACAGTTAATTTTATCTCCCGAAGATTGGAAAAATTACTGTTCTCGTCACGAACACGTAATGACTGGCCCGATAGTTTGTGATGGTCAATTAGTGGGGACTTTAAATTTTGCCCGTGACCCCGGAAATCTGCCTTTTGATAGTAATGATTTAGCCGATTTAAGTGCAGTTTGTCTGCATTTGTCCGCTAAAATTGCCACATTACGGGTAAAATCAAAAACCTTTTTATCTGTGGATAATTGTCCCTTAACAGCGCGAGAATTGGAAATTGCCAAACTAGTAGCCCAAGGTTGTACTAATGGCGAAATTGCGGTTAAATTATGGATTACTCAAAATTCTGTTAAACAGGCTTTAAAAAGAATGTTTCGCAAATTAGAAGTTTCTACCCGTGCGGAAATGGTGGCCAAATTAGACCCCCAACTTCTTAAATAATTATTTAATAATTATTAAATAAATCGGGGATCTATAAGGATTGAGAATTGAGTGAATTGTATTTATATTAAGTGATAAACGAAATATAATAAATATTAGTTAGTTATGCACAAGTTATTATCTGGAGCTTTAAGCACAGAAAAATTAGTCGTAAAAATCAAAAATTTACATCCATCCTTAGTAGGATTAAAACTGGTACAGATGTCAGATTTTCATTATGCTGATGGTCTTTTATCAGAGAAAATGTTAACAGAAGCGATCGCAATTAGTAATGCAGCAAAACCAGACCTAGTAATTTTAACTGGTGACTATGTGAACGCAAAAGCAAAACCAATTCATCAATTAGCACCAAAACTGAAAAATCTCCAAAGTCGCCATGGTGTCTATGCTATTCTGGGAAATCATGATATAGCTTTTCCCAGTTCCAAACCAGAAATTACAGATGCTTTAAACAACGTCGGGATTAAAGTGCTTTGGAATCAAATTGCTTACCCCTTGGGAAACAAATTACCCTTAGTAGGATTAGCAGATATTTATTCACGAGAATTTAACCCAGAACCAATCATGAACCAACTCGATTCTACTACACCTTGTATTGTCTTATCCCATAACCCAGATACAGCAGAAATACTGCAAAAATGGCGAGTAGATTTACAATTATCTGGTCATACTCACGGGGGACAAATTGTCATTCCGGGTCTAGGACCAGCAATAATTTACTACACAAAAATATTGAAAAAAATCCCCAAGAAAATTAAGCGCAAACTACCATTTTTACGGAAAACCCATTCCATATTATACCATTGGCAATGGTCAGAAGGTTTACATCAAATAGGAAATAATCAATTATATGTAAATCGGGGTTTAGGAACTTATTTCCCAGGACGGTTATTTTGTCCGCCAGAAGTTACTATTATTACCTTAGATGTCCCTTAATCTATTTCTGGCTTTGGGTCTTTGCTCCTTTGCCCCTTAGCGCGAAACAAAAACAATATAGTACAATGGGGAATTAGCATCAATTTGTAATTTATTATGTCTGCTACGCCCCTTGTATCTCAGGTAGATTCACCTAACTCCGTAAAATCTGAACTTCTTCCTCCTCTCCTGGGCGCTTCGGTAACGGAGTTAACCGCTTGGGTACAGCAACAGGGACAGCCCAGTTATCGGGGTAAGCAATTACATGATTGGATATATCATAAGGGAGCGCGCTCCCTGGCTGATATTTCTGTATTTCCTAAAAATTGGCGTTCGCAAGTGGCAGATATTCCCATAGGCCGTTCTTCTCTACATTACCGCTCTGTTGCCCCTGATGATACGGTTAAATATCTGCTGAAATTGGCTGACGGGGAAATTGTGGAAACTGTGGGTATTCCCAGCGATAAACGCTTAACTGTCTGTGTTTCTACTCAAGTTGGTTGTCCCATGGGCTGCGATTTCTGCGCTACTGGTAAAGGTGGTTATAAGCGCAATCTCACCCGTGGGGAAATTGTTGATCAAGTCCTAACTGTTCAAGAAGATTTTCAAGAACGGGTTAGTAATGTGGTATTTATGGGCATGGGTGAACCGTTGTTAAATACGGAAAATGTGATTTTAGCAATTAAATCTATTAATCAAGATGTGGGCATTGGTGCGCGATCGCTTACACTATCTACTGTAGGCATTCCCTCACGTATTCGTCAAGTAGCCGCACACCAATTACAAATTACCCTCGCTGTCAGTCTCCACGCACCTAACCAAGCATTACGAGAGCAACTAATTCCCAGTGCCAAACCCTACCCCATAGAAGACTTACTCGCAGAATGTCGAGAATATGTAGAAATAACCGGACGTAGAGTAACTTTTGAATATATTCTTCTGGCTGGAGTCAATGATTTACCTGAACACGCTTTGGAATTATCAAAACGTTTACGAGGCTTTCAAAGTCATGTTAACTTGATTCCCTATAATCCCATTCAGGAAGTAGATTATCAAAGACCCAACCGCGATCGCATAGAAGCCTTTGTTAACGTTCTTCAACAACAGAATACTGCTGTTAGTGTCCGTTATTCTCGCGGTTTAGAAGCGAACGCTGCTTGTGGACAATTGAGAACAACTAAAAGGTAATTTGTCATTAAAATTGTCAATTATTGTCAAAAATTGTCAATTATTTCCTAGCATAAATACCTGGTGCATAAGCCTCAATGACTTTACCAGTGCGAGTGCAAGTTATCATCAGGTAGTCGCAACTAGGGCATTGTGTCCGCGTAATTTGACTATCAGCAATATAGTGACGTTCAGCCGCACTACCGCAATTTGGGCAATGAATCTTTTGTAATACTTGCATTTTAAAAACCCTAAAATTATAATTTTTGATTTGAGAAAAATTGACAAAAAATGTTTAATTGTCGTGAACTTGATATCTTTTATCATCTTAAACCTGATAATTCTTATCATCATGCTTCAGATATATAAATTTACTTTAGATGTAACTTTTTTAGATTAGCTTTAGATTAGCGGTGATCCCTATGGTGTAATCCTTGAGATAGTCTTGTTTATTATCTGGGAAAAATAGGTTATTTTTGTATTCAAGCGTTACCAGATGGAAAAAACTGTAATCAAAGCCACAAAATTAGTAGTTTTATATTTAATTAATATTTGCACAGGCAAGATGTCTATCCCACAAGTTATACAGTTATTGTGGGGTTACTCATCTTGTATTTAATGATTTGTATTTAATGATGCCTACCTACTTAACCATGAATAAAAAAGTAGGTAGTCATGGCAAAAGCTACCACTATGACAAATTTTCGTACTAAACCGGGTTCTAGTTTGCGAGCAAAATGAGCGCATAAATAACCACCTAAAGAACCTCCGACTGCCATGATAATAACTTGATGCCAAGCAATCAAATTAGCGAACATAAAGGGAATAATTGCCACACCATTAATACAACTTCCTAACCAGCTTTTAAAAGCATTAATAGCGTGAATATTTTTAATACCTAAAAAGGTTAAAGTTGCTAACATTAAAATGCCTATACCAGCACCAAAAAAACCACCATAAATAGAGATTAGCAATTGAGAAATTAGCAGAATAAACAAAGGTGGGGTTGCAGAAAAATCATTTCTAGTCCTAAGTTGCAGCCAGCTTTTCAAAGAATCACTAAATGTAAATATTAAGGTTGCTGATAGTAACAAATAGGGTAGCATCTTTTTAAATACATCCGGTGATGTATATAATAAAGCCACTGAACCAATAACACCACCAACTATACTTGTGCCAGTCAGTAGTAATAATTGTCGTTTTTCGATACTCAAATCTCGACGATAAGCCCCTGCACTGGCTATAGCTGCTATCCACAGAGCAGTATTATTAGTAGCATTAGCAGTAATTGGTGCGACACCTGTAAATATCAGAGTCGGAAATGTAATAAAACTACCACCACCCGCTACAGCATTTAGTCCACCAGCAATAAAGGACGTACTCAAGAGAAGTAAGCTATGAATCAAAGTTAGATCTTGCGGCATTTTTTGTAGTTAATAAACCTAGTTATACTGTTTTACAGTAAAATACCGCAAGTTTATGAGATCATATTATGTCCGGTTGAACACTTATCATATCTGTTGAGGCTGGTAATGGGTAAAATGATAAAACTCTTGTGGTGCGGGCATCTTGCCCGCATAAGGTGTACCTCACTCAAAGCTACTTGCTGTATATTGTTATATAACATATAATACTTTATTATATTGCCTATTACCTTTTTTGATTAATTTATTCCAAATTGATCTGTTGTAATTTACAAGATGAAAAATTCGTAATTGATAATTCTTAAAATTACAAATTACGAATTTTTAATTACCTATGCTGTTACTTTAGCTAATGCTTTTTCTACAGCTTTTAATGCTTGGTTGATTTCTGCTTCTGTGACAATTAGGGGAGGCACAAACCGCACAACCTTGGGACCTGCGGGAACAAGTAATAAACCTGCTTCCATAGCAGCTTTCACAACTTCAGCAGCAGTTAAGGGAATATCCGCTTTGATTTCCATGCCGTTGATTAAACCCCAACCGCGCACTTCTGTGATATACTGGGGATATTTAAGAGCGATCGCTTTTAATCCCTCTCGTAAATGCGCTCCCTGTTCTGTGACATTCTGTAAAATATTCTCTTTTGCCAAGGTCTCACAAACACTCAGTGCCACACCACAAGCAAAGGGATTACCACCAAAGGTACTTGCGTGTTCTCCCGGTTGGAAAATATCACAGAACTTCTTACTCATCATCGCACCGATGGGAATACCACCGCCCAAACCTTTGGCGCTGGTGAAAATATCTGGTTCTACTCCCAAATGTTCATAACCCCATAGTTTACCACTGCGTCCCATACCCACCTGCACTTCGTCGAAAATCAACAAAATACCGGTTTCATCACAAATCTCCCGCAATCGCTTAAAATAGGCAATATCTCCGGGACGAACTCCACCCTCACCTTGTAAAGGTTCAATTAAAATAGCTGCAACACGATAATTACCTTCATCTAACTCAGTCACAGCAGCCTCAACTGCTCTAATATCGTTATAATTGACATAGTGGAAACCAGGAACTAAAGGATCAAAGTGCTTTTGATACTTTGGTTGTCCGGTAGCGGTAACGGTTGCTAAAGTCCGCCCGTGAAAACTCGCATGGGCAGTTAAAATAATCGGGTTAGCAATCTCTAACACCGTATGTCCATATTTACGAGCTAGTTTAATGGCTGCTTCATTAGCTTCAGCACCAGAATTGCAGAAAAATACTCTATCTGCACAAGAATGATCAACAATCCATTGAGCTAATGCACCCTGTTCGGGAATATAGTACAAATTAGAGACATGATGCAGTTTTTGAATTTGTCTAGTTACAGCCTCTACCATTGCTGGATGGGCGTGTCCTAGAGTACAAGTGGCTATTCCCGCGACAAAATCCAGATACTCGTTACCCTGACTATCCCAAACACGACAACCCGCACCCCGTTCTAAAGCCAAGGGAAAGCGTCCATAAGTGGACATGACGACTTGATTGAAGTTATCTGCACTAAAGGGGATGTCTGAAGAGATTGTAGGCTGCTCTACTAGATTTTGGATACTCACTACCGCACCTCCTGAAAATTTTTATAAGAAAATCAAGAAAATAAGCCGAAAACCCCGGAATTGACACCTAAAAATCCTCAAAGTTTTCGAGGTGGTCTTTTAAGTCGGGGATGAAAGCTACAAGAGGGGATAAATCCCCTTTGGGACTTATGTTATACTATTTCAGGACTTACGCATAAATTACGGAAGAATGAACCACGAAGCACGCAAAGGACAGGAAGTTAAGAGGGTTTGAGAGATATTTTGCGTAAGTCCCGGACAATCAAAAAATCACATCCTGTTAATCCTCAAATCCTGGACATCCTGATTCTGACAAAATTCCGCAGGGGCAAACCCCCCGTAGTTGCCCCAAAAACACCGGTAGGCACGGGGGCGCTACCCCTACATCAAATCCAAATCTTTTATACAATCAATTCTGCTGGCCTTTTTATCTCACCCAAAAACGCAAAGACAAACCAAAAATCTCACAATCACATCCTGTTAATCCTTAAATCCTGGACATCCTGATTCTGACAAAATATTATTGTTATCATCCAAAGCCTCCTGTGAGCATTCCCCAGCAGAGCCAGGGAACGAGGGAAAATCTCACAATTACATCCTGTTAATCCTTAAATCCTGGGTATCCTGATTCTGACAAAATATTATTGTTATCATCCAAAGCCTCCCGTGAACATTCCCCAGCAGAGCCAGGGAACGAGGGAAAATCTCACAATCACATCCTGTTAATCCTTAAATCCTGGACATCCTGATTCTGACAAAATCACAATTAACATCACCAAAGAAACTCCCTACAACTGTTTTAATAAAGCCATTATTTGTTCATAAAGAGCAGTATTCCCTTGAGCCATGAACAATTGCGCTGCTCGTTGCAGGTCTTCTCTGGCTTTTTGTTTGTCACCAAGTTGATAATAAACAAGTCCCCGGTTGCCGTAGGCTTCGGCATAGTTAGGATTAATCTTGATAGCTTGGTTGTAATCATCTATTGCACCCTGCTTATCTCCTAATTCATTACGGACAAGTCCCCGGTTGTTGTAGGCTAGGGCATAGTTAGGATTAATCTTGATAGCTTGGTTGTAATCTGCTATTGCACCCTGCTTATCTCCTAATTCATAACGGGCATTTCCCCGTCCGACGTAGGCATAGGCATCGTTAGGATTAATCTTGATAGCTTGGTTGAAATCATCTATTGCACCTTGCTTATCTCCTAATTGATTACGGACAATTCCCCGGTTGTTGTAGGCTTGGGCATCGTTAGAATTAATCTTGATAGCTAGGGTGTAATCATCTATTGCACCTTGCTTATCTCCTAAATCAGAACGGGCATTTCCCCGGTTGTAGTAGGCATCAGCATAGTTAGGATTGATCCTGATCACTTGGTTGTAATCATCTATTGCTCCTTGCTTATCTCCTAATTCATAACGGAGAAGTCCCCGGTTGTTGTAGGCTAGGTCAAGGTTAGGATTAATCTTGATAGCTTGGTTGTAATCTTCTATTGCACCCTGCTTATCTCCTAATTGATTACGGGCATTTCCCCGGTTGTAGTAGGCATCAGCATAGTTAGGATTGATCCTGATCACTTGGTTGTAATCATCTATTGCTCCTTGCTTATCTCCTAATTCATTACGGACATATCCCCGGTTGTAGTAGGCATAGGCAGAGTTAGGATTAAACTTGATAGCTAGGTTGAAATCATCTATTGCTCCTTGCTTATCTCCTAAATCCTTACGGACATATCCCCGGTTGTAGTAGGCTTTGGCATAGTTAGGATTAATCTTGATAGCTAGGTTGTAATCATCTATAGCTCCTTGCTTATCTCCTAAATCAGCACGGACAACTCCCCGGTTGCTGTAAAATGCTGCACGGGGACTGATTTCAATGGCTTTATTTATCGCTGCTGCTGCTTCTTTATATTTTTTTAAATCACTTAAAACTGCATACTTCTCATTATACAACTTAGGATTATTGGGCTGGAGTTGAATGGCTTGATTTATGGCTGCTAAGGCTTTGTCCAGTTGGTTTGATATTGCATAGCCTACACTTAAATTATACCAAGCCGGCACAAAATCAGGTTGAGATTGCACCGCTTGCTGCAATGCAGTTATAGCCTCTGGATATTTTCCACTTGAACCTAAAGCCAAACCCTTACCATAATAAGCCAGGTGAATAAACTTTGGTTTTTGGTTAATTGCTGCGTCAAAAGCCTGTATTGCTTCTGGATAACGACGTAACCGCCACAGTTGATTTCCTCTTTCTAACCATTGACTGGCGGTAGTATTGCCTTGGGAAACATCTACTGATAAAATCGCTGTTTGAATAGACTTAACTTTTTGTTGATTTAGTTCTGGTGTTGGGGTGGTTTCTATCTTTTGGGCTTGGGTATTCAGTCGGGTAGCTAATGCCAAAAATGTACTCACCGGAATACCCAAACTATTACCTAATTGGATAGTTTCTTGACTACTACTATTATTATCAATAGCAGCTTGTCCCTCAGTTCTGCCATGAATACCAATGACTCGCCCTTGGGAATCTAAAACAGGTCCCCCACTCATACCGCCAAAGGTGATACTACTATAAACTAATTCATATCCTCCTGTTAAAGAAACTGCACTTTGGGCTGTACCCGAACTGTTATTGTTAAAATCTGATTGGGTAGTTCGTAATAATCCTGTTTCCTTACTATAAATCTGTCCCAATGTGAACCGCCAAGGTGATTTTTCTCCTAACCTGGGATAACCCGCAGTGAACATATATTCATCATCTTTTATGGGATAATTTGCTAAAGTCGCAACTTGATAATTTTCCCGACTGGTGAATTTAACTACTGCTAAATCTACCCCCTCTTCTAATTTAATCGTGCTGGGTTCTACGGGATATTGTTTACCATCTACTGTGAGGATTTTATAAGTATTTGGCTCACATTTTCCCGGTTTATCTGGTGGTTTACAAACTACATGAGCAGCAGTTAAAACGGTGTAAATATCTCCTTGTTTAGCGATAATAATTCCTGAACCATTACTACCGCTACTGCTATCAATTCTGACGGTAATTTGTTTAGCTTTTGCTTCTAATTCTCCTAACCACCCTGTTAATGGTACTTCTGCTATTTGCTGTTTAATATCTGGTATAGGTAAATTATAAGCGGTGAGAACTTCTGGTCTTACCTGAGCTAAAACGGTTTTAATGGGTATTCCCCAACTGAGTTTTCTAAATTCTTGAATTTCTGTATTTGTGGGGCGTTTTCCGTTGGTATAAACATAACCAGAATTGACTAAAGGATAGGAACTAATCCCATTAATTCCCAGAAAATACCCTTGACTACTAATAATTGGACCGCCACTCATTCCCTGTTCAATATCGCTGGTATAACCAATTTCATATCCAGCTTTTAAACTAGGTTGAGAAATTATTTGTTTTACTGTTCCAGTTCTAAATACTATTTCCCCTTTGCTGCTAGAATAGCCGGCGGCTATAACTGGTGTATCTGTATTAATATCAAAACTAGCAATTTCTTTAGGTAGACAATAATTTTGATTAGATGTAAATTGCAAGACAGCTAAATCTAGTTTACCAAAATTAGTATTAGGCAAAATTTGGGCTGAATAGATTTGATTATCAGGTGTTTTAATTTGAACTTTATTAACTCCCAGTAAAACATGAGAGTTGGTAACAACTAAATAAGAATTGCCCTTTTTAGCCAATATTGTTCCTGAACCACTGTTATTATCACCCATGACTCTAACTGTAATTTGTTTAGCAAGGGTTTGGAGTTTTTGTGGTGAATCATATTCTCCACTTTCGGGGTTATCGGGTTTTATATTACAGGTAGCCGGGGTAATTGTTTGAGCTAAGGAATGGGGAACATTTGCTAATGTCAAGGGAGGGAAAGATAGGAATAATAAGGAGGAAATAATGGCAAGATTGCGGTTCATGTTACTTATTGATTAGTAGATGATTTGTAATTTGTAGGGTGCGTTAGCTTTATTCGTAACGCACCGTTGATATCGTTTTTATTTGTGTCAAGAATAGCTATTTTCTAAATGGCTATTTTTTAATATTCACAAGTGGGGCATTTTGCAAATATTTACGCACATTCAAATACTTACTATTTCCTGAACTTTGCCAAAGTGGTTCTGAACTTTTACCCTGGGCTATATTCACAAGTTGCTCCAGAACTAATCCTGGGTCACTATTATTTTTTAGGGTAAATAATTGATTGTTACCATTACAACTTTGTTCATCAATTGCCACAGCACAAACCACAGAATAACCATTGTTTTTACCCGTTGTCAAGCGGTTTAAACGACCTGCTTCATAAAAATTCTGGAATTTTTTAGATACTTCTTGGCAACGTTTTTGAGGAGCCCAGCCACCTTTGGCAAAATACTCAGATTTCCAACCAATAAACCGTACGTGACCTTGACGTTCAGGAACCCAAGCAATGGTAGCGGGAACTTTTTCACCACTGGCTGGATCAAATATTTCTTGACACAAAAATGTGACTTGATTAGGTTGATTTTCAGACGTATTATCTTGACTAAAACCAGGATTTATGCTCATGGTTAAGGTCAATGTTGTTAATCCTAAAAAGGTGGAAAGTGATTGTAATTTCATGATTTTTGATTCCCCTGAATAAAAAAAATGATGTTGATTATTAAAATGGATGTTGGGTTTCCTTCGTCAACAAAATAAAAAAATGATGTTGATTGTGAAAATGTAGGTTGGGTAGAGCAACAGCGAAACCCAACACAGTTAGAGGGTGTTTGTTTAAGGATGTTGGGTTTCCTTCGTCAACCCAACCTACTCATATTTGGAAATAGCCCGTAAACTATAATTACCAGTTTCCCCCTTTTCGGAAGAAGTGGCAGTTATTAAATAATTCCCATCTGCTGGTAATGTGATCACAATTCTAGCATTAAAATTACCTGCTCCTTTGTCATCATTTTCAACAATTTTTTCAATCTTCTTCCCAGCATCAGATTCGATAACTTGAGATAAGGTTAAGAAAGGATTAATCTTTTGACTATCCATTTCAATCACAACCGTTTGACCTCCTCGACCTGAAAATATATAATAATCAGGACTACCATTTAAACTACTATTAATTACTTGACCGTCAAGGGAAATAGTTTTTATAGATGGTTCTTCGGCTTTAGGGAGGGTCGAGATAGGAGAAACTTTTTGTTGTTTGATATCTGCTAAAAAAGATTTGACTTTTTCTCCTGGTTGAGAAAAGTTAATACCAGTTCCAGCAGGTATACCACCCACTGGTATACCACCAACAATAACGGGAGCTAAAGCTACACTAGTATTGACACCAATAACTCCCCCTAGGCTGTTTAATAAGGGGCCACCAGAATTACCAGGATTTAAAGGTGCGGTATGTTGAATAGTTCCGTCGGGACGAATGCGGCTAATATTACCTTGGGTGCAGGTATCACGGTTATCAGCATCAAGAGGACTACCAATCGCAAATACTCGATAACCTATTTTAGCAGTCCCAGGACGAGCTAAACTTAGATATGGTAAGTTTCTGCGGTTTTGGATTTTTAAGGCTGCTAAATCCACTCCACCCCTAGCAAAACCGATCACATCGGCGGGTACTTGTTTACCATCCTGAAATACCACAGTAACAACGCTAGGACTACCATCTACGACATGAGCGTTGGTAATAATTAAACCATCTTGACTGACTAAAAAACCGCTACCATGGGCGTTACCAATTTTAACTGTGACAACGGCGGCACTGCCTTGAGTACAAACGCGATTGGCTGCTTCTTCTGCTGATGATGCAAGTACAGTCTTAACGCCAATTGTCCCCATCAGGGTAAATATCGAAAAAAGCGTTAAGGTTCCATATCGGAACATTACATGATTGATCATAGGGGGAGATGTCCTGATAACTGTAGATAGATGCCAAAAAAAAACAACTATAGTTTTTCAGACAATAGTTGTGTAAAAGTAATTTTTAGATGAAACTCGTCTATTTTGACGTAACTAGTAAATATTCTGTTCCCGTCCATGTATTCCCAAGCCGAAATCATTCCAGGAAATAGGGAATAACCATGAGAAGATTTAAAATCTCAAACTTTGGGTTTTTGCTCCTTTGTGTCTGGACACGGAACATACAGCAGTTCCCGATATTATGAAGTACAGATATTAATAATAAAACTCTTGTGGTGCGGGCATCTTGCCCGCACAAGGTGTACTTCACTCAAAGCTACTTGCTGTAAATTATCCCACCGCTTACATATCCAATCTGTAATTCTCCTGTTCACGTTCGACAAAATATTGAATACGGGAACGGTAATCTCTGAGGGTTTCATCAACCCAATCCCGATCGCTGCTGTTAACATAAAGATGAACCAAAGGCTCACTGGCATCTGGTAAAATCAAAAGCCAATTGTCATCATAGGGTTGACGAATTTTCACACCGTCAATTAATTCCAAATTTTGAGCGGGGTGGGTTTCGACCAAATAACGCATTAACGCCCCTTTAGCAGTCCAGGGACAGCGAAGGGTGTAATTTCTATTAATCACACGGGGTAATTCAGAACGTACGGTTGCCAGCGATCGCTCTTGAATGGTTAACATTTCAATCAGCTTGGCTATACAGAACATGGAATCAAACCCTGGGTGTAATTGGGGGAAAATAAACCCAGTTTCCCCACTACCACCTAAAACCACGTGAGAATTTTTTTGACAAGCTTCCATTAAAGCCGTCGGATTCGCTTTAGTTCTAATTACATTACCATCATGACGATGGGCAACTAATTCCACCGCACTAGAAGCATGAACGGGAACAACGACGGAACTTCTAGGGTTAGCAGTTAACATCATATCAACCATTAAAGCGGTTAACATTTCACCGCGAATGGGAAAACCCGATTCATCAACTAAAATTAGTTGTTCCCCATTAGCTGATACTTGTACCCCAAAGTTAGCGTTTACGGCCTCGACAACGTGGCCTAATTGAGTTAATAGTAATTCTCGATCAGCGTTAGAAATGGCCGTTTTATTCAAACTAGCATTTAATACCACCGCATCAGCCCCAAATTTATCTAGCATTTGCGGTAAAATTGCCCCAGACACGGCGTAAACATAGTCAATGACCACTTTTGCCCGACTGTTACGCAGAGTGTCCACATTCAATAATTTCTCAAAGGCCTTGCAGTAGCGATCCATCAATTGGCTAGAATATATCACATCACCAATTTCATGACTTTGGGAACGACGCATATCTTCTTTAAAATAGGCCCCCTCAATTTTCTTTTCTTGGGCTTTAGAGATATTAATGCCCTTAAAATCCATAAATTCAATTAAGATATAATCACGGCGTTCTGGGTGTACTCGCACATGAATACCCCCCGCTACGGACATTGTGGGGATCACCGTCCGGGCGATGGGAATAGCTGTAGTATCCAGGTTTTGCACATCTACACCTACAGACATTAAACCAGCAATTAAAGAGCGTGTCACCATGCGGGAAACATTGCGTTGATCACGGGAAACGGTGACTATTGAACCCGGTTTTAAGGTTGAACCATAGGCAGCACCCAATTTGACCGCAAACTCTGGGGTAATATCAATATTGGCTAATCCCTGTACTCCCCGCTGTCCAAATAAGTTCCGTTGGGCAGTATTTCCCCAAATCAGATTAATATTGAGAATAGCACCGGACTCAATTTTTTTACTCGGCCAAACTCGCACACCAGGACTAATTTGCGCTTCTTCTCCCACGGTGGATAATGAACCCACTACAGCCGCTTCTAAAACGTGGGCGCGTTTGTCTACACGAGTACCACGAGCGATTACACAAGCTGACAAATGGGCTTCATCGCCAATGATTGCTCCATTCCAAATAATTGGTCTTTTTAGATGGGCATCAGCACCAATTGTCACATTATCACCAATCACTGTTCCATTTTCAATTTGTACTCTTGCACCAATTCGGCAATTATTACCAATTACCGCTGGAGTGTCAATTTTGGCTGTAGGATCAATATAAGTATTTTGTCCTACCCATAAACCAGGGGAAATTTCTGGATAACTTACTTTGAGCAAAACTTTCCTTTCTAGAGCATTATACTGGGCTTCACGGTAGGCATCTAAGTGACCTACATCACACCAATATCCCTCGGCAACATAACCGTAAATTGGCTCATTTTTAGCTAGTAGTAAGGGAAATAAATCTTTAGAAAAGTCGCATTCAGTGTGTTCTGGTAAATAATCTAAAACTTCTGGTTCTAAAATATAAGTTCCAGTATTGACGGTATCAGAAAAAATTTCACTGGTGGAAGGTTTTTCTAAAAATCGGTTAATGCGTCCTTCTGTATCTGTAATTACCACACCAAATTCGATGGGGTTAGGCACACGGGTTAATATTAAAGTCGCTTTTGATTGTTTTTGTTGATGAAATTCAATGGCCGCAGTCAAATCAAAATCTGTGATACTATCACCACTAATCACTAAAAAGGTTTCATCCAAAAGTTCAGCAATATTTTTTACACAACCTGCCGTTCCTAAAGGCTGGTCTTCTTCAATAGCATAGGTCATTTGTACACCAAAATCACTGCCATCTTGGAAGTAATCACGGAGAACATCTGGTAAATAATGTAATGTAGCAATTACTTCATAAATCCGGTGTCCTTTAAGAAGATTGATAATATGTTCAGCAATAGGACGATTTAAGATCGGAACCATGGGTTTGGGTAAATCACAAGTCAAAGGACGCAACCGCGTTCCCGACCCACCTGCCATTAACACTGCACGCATAAATCCTCCTAGACTTGAATAAAAATCAAGATGTTTTTCTTCCTTTAGTCTCATACAGATATTGGGATTTAAGGAACTTCCCCAAGAAACATCTGATCAAAATTCTTCTGTTGATTAACCCTCTTGTCTATTTTCCACAAGGGGTAATTTACAATGTAAAATATGACAGTTGTATTAGATCCTGTAAATGTGATTGAGCGTTATACTTTGCCGGAAATGGGCAATCTGTGGAGTGAAACCTATAAGCTGAAAACCTGGCTAGATGTAGAAATCGCGGTATGCGAAGCACAGGCAGAACTGGGTTATATTCCAGCAGCAGCAGTTGAGGAAATTAAGGCTAAGGCGAATTTTGACCCCAAACGGGTGCTAGAAATTGAAGCGGAAGTTCGTCATGATGTTATTGCCTTCTTGACAAATGTTAATGAATATGTAGGTGATGCTGGTCGCTATATTCATTTAGGTCTAACTAGTTCAGATGTATTAGATACTGCTTTAGCTTTACAATTAGTGGCTAGTCTGGACTTGTTGTTAAAACGCTTAGAAGATGTAATTGCAGCAATTCGCAAAAAAGCTACAACCCATCGGTATACGGTGATGATTGGGCGATCGCATGGTATCCACGCTGAACCAATTACCTTTGGTTTTAAGTTGGCTGGCTGGTTAGCGGAAGTATTACGACACCAAGAACGGCTGCAAATTCTCAAGAAAACCATCGCGGTCGGGAAAATATCTGGTGCAGTGGGAACTTATGCTAATATAGAACCGCGTGTGGAAGCGATCGCTTGTGAAAAACTCGGACTGAAACCAGATACTGCTTCTACACAAGTAATTTCCCGTGATCTTCATGCTGACTTTGTGCAACAATTAGCGCTACTCGCTGCCTCTATAGAACGGTTTGCTGTAGAAATTCGTAACCTGCAAAAAACAGACGTTTTAGAGGTTGAGGAATTTTTTGCCAAGGGACAAAAGGGTTCTAGTGCTATGCCTCACAAGCGTAATCCTATCCGTTCTGAACGGTTAACAGGAATGGCACGACTAGTCAGGAGTTATGCTGGTGCAGCTTTAGAAAACGTCGCTTTATGGCATGAACGGGATATTTCCCACAGTTCTGTAGAACGGGTGATTTTACCAGATGCTTGCATTTTAACCCATTTCATGCTACACGAAATCACTAACCTGGTGAATAACCTCCTGGTTTATCCTGAAAACATGACACGGAATCTCAACTGTTATGGTGGAGTAGTTTTTAGTCAAAGAGTATTATTGACTTTAATTGACAAAGGACTGAACCGCGAAGAAGCATACTCCATAGTTCAGGAAAGCGCCCACACCGCTTGGAACAAACCAGAAGGGAACTTCCGTGATTTAATTACCAAAGATCCGCGCGTCATTAAAAACTTGTCAACTGCTGAGATAGAAGCTTGTTTTGATCCGCAACATCATCTCCAGCATTTAGAACAAGTTTATCAACGACTGGGTATTTAGAATTGATTATAGATGGGGGTGAAAATTAAATGTGCGTTTCCTAAAACCCTGGTAGAGAAGTCCCATGGAACTTCTCTACAATCTTTTTTTTGAAGATGTTTAATGTAACAGTCCGATCACGTGCAGTAAGCCCTTACCTGTAACTAACTCGATCATCAACCCAATAAATCCTAACATGGCGATTCGACCATTCCAAACTTCGGCACTGGTGGTTATTCCCCATTCCCAACGTTCTTGAGGATACATTCTCACCCTTTTTTTCATTTGGGTAACTTGAGAGAGTTTCAAGTTGGGTTGTTTAAGGGCATCAATAATCAAGTCAGATAAAGCTTGAATAAACACCGGATTGGTATTGGGTGCTGGGACCCGTCCAAAGTTGTGTATTCCTGCTTCTTCAGCTATTTCTCGGTATTCAATGTCAATTTCTTGTAGTGTTTCAATATGTTCGGAAACAAAACTAATGGGAACAACTACGAGATTTTTCACCCCTTTTCCGCCTAGTTCCTTCAGTGCATCTTCTGTATAAGGTTGTAGCCATTCTACAGGACCAACACGACTTTGATAAGCCAGAGTGTGGGGATTAGGACGGTTGAGGGTTTGCATAATTAAGTAAGTGCATTCTTCAATCTCCTGCTGGTAGGGATCACCTGCTTCCTTGACGTAGCTTTTAGGGACACCGTGGGCGCTGAAGAATATATGCACATGATCAGGATCAGGAAACTTCTCCAGTTCCCCAATGATCAGTTCTGACATGGCTTGCAAATAACCTGATGCTTTGTACCAAGAAGGAATCACCGTATATTCAAGACCTTGGAGTTTGGGGTTTTCCTTCCATAATTGTTCTAATAACCGAAAACTAGAACCGCTAGTGCTGATGGAAAATTGCGGGTAAAGGGGGAGAATTACCAACTTATCAATGTTATCCTGGGTAAGTTGGGCAATAGCTTCTTCTGTGTAAGGATGCCAATAACGCATTCCTACATAGATATTAGCCTCCTGTCCTAATTTACCTAGCTGACATTTAATAGCTTCTCCC
This sequence comes from Anabaena sp. FACHB-1391, assembly GCF_014696755.1. NCBI lineage: Bacteria > Bacillati > Cyanobacteriota > Cyanophyceae > Nostocales > Nostocaceae > Anabaena > Anabaena sp. FACHB-1391. The sequence goes on from NZ_JACJQS010000007.1 coordinate 88,525, forward strand.
TGTTCTTCTGTAATCCGTCGCAATGGAGAACCGCCACCAATTTGCTTATAATTTTCTTGAGATGTTTCTTGTCTGCGGGTAGCAATAAACCAAGCTAGGGGTTTTTGCATCCAGCGAAACGGTAAACGGATAATTTCTGGATCTGAAAACAGGTTATACAAAAACGGTCCGACATCTTCGAGTTTATCTGGACCACCAAGATTAAGTAATAATACCCCTATACGACCCATAGCAATTACTTTCCCCCAATCTTTACAGATTTTTTACTAAAGTTGTTAACAATATATCTTTAATTAAATATAAAGCTTTATCGGCAGGAAAAATACAATGGCGACAATTTTTCGAGATTTGAGTTACAGATACCAATGGTTATATGATAGCATCTCCCGGTTAGCCGCTGTCACTGTGGGGGGTGAAGCCCGGTTTCGTCGTCTAGCTTTAGAAAATTTAGAACTAAAAGCAGATACCCAGATTTTAGACTTGTGTTGTGGTAGTGGTCATGTTACCAGATTTTTGGTGAATTTTTCCAATCATGTCACCGGTTTAGATGCTTCTCCATTATCTATACAGCGATCGCAGAAAAATGTACCAAAGGCTACATATATCCAAGCTTTTGCGGAAGATATGCCTTTTGCAGATAATTTATTTGATGTAGTACATACTAGCGCGGCTTTACACGAAATGCAGCCGGAACAACTGCGAAAAATCATTACGGAGGTTTATCGAGTGTTAAAACCGGGAGGAGTTTTTACTTTGATAGATTTTCACCCCCCAACAAATCCCCTATTTTGGCCGGGGTTAGCGGTATTTTTCTGGTTATTTGAAACGGAGACAGCTTGGGAATTGTTGAAAACAGATTTACCCGGTTTATTAACAGATTATGGTTTTGATGTCGGTCAACCTAGTTTATATGCTGGTGGGAGTTTGCAGGTAATTCAGGGGAAGAAGATGGTTGAGAATGGTCAAGATTTTCAAGAGAAATAATGGTCAGAATCAGGATATCCAGAATTAGAGGATTAACAGGATGTTTTTTTATGAAATATAGGTTTTTGTGAATGATAGAAAATATATTTTTCTCTGAATCATAATTTATAATCATTAAATATTCACAGAAAATCTCCAAGGAAGCCAGGGAATTACAGCGTTTTCCGCTCTGATGAGGTACAAAGTTGAATCATGAAACTCTTGTGGTGCGGGCATCTTGCCCGCTAGATATGTACCTCATAACACCGGAAAGTGCAATTGTTTTCGCTCATCCAACTGGGGTTAAATACGACTAACCCCAGTATACTATGTTATTTTGAGATTAGATCATTTTCACAAATCATTAGTTATCTTATTTGATACGAACCACTCCAGGCACAGAGGACACAGAGGTGGAGAGAAAGGAGACTGTTAGATTTTATTTAGCAATGTTATTTTTATAATTATTCGCTTTTCATCCTTTTACTAAAAATCCGATAGTATAACCAGGTGCTAAATTCTTTGAGGGGAAATAGTATATAGGTCAAGGGGTTGACTGTGACGATAATATTTCTAAAATCTCGTTTGGCGAAAAATAAAATTCCCTTTGCTACTTGGGACGCTGACATGATACCATAGGGGTTTAATTGACTTTTGAATGGTCCGCAAATTAATTTGCGAATTACACAATTTTGTTCTAATCTTTTGAGGGTGACAATATCCCCTAATGCTCTTTTACTCAGTTCATACAAAGGGCTGAAGGCTGGGGAAACTTCTGCTTCTGATGTATTTACCCAAATTTCTTTGGTGGCTTTGTCTTGGGGTCCTCTGACGGTTGCAGAAAAAATATCTATCAATTCTAAGGCGGAAAATGTGTTAATTTGATAGGAGTTATAAATGGCAGTAGAATCTCTATTTCCATAGACATTTACCCCATGATTGATAATGAGAATATCAACTTTTTCTAAACTTTCCTGTAGTTGTGCTTCATTACCCAATTCCCATTTGATAACTTTAACCCGCGGTTGAATTGTAATTTTTTCCGGGTTGGTTGTTAATGCCACCACTTTGGCGTTATGCTTTAATAATTCGCCTACTAGTGCTTGTCCTAATGCACCAGAAGCACCTGTTAAAGCTACGGTTTTTCCTTTGAGAGAAAGCCCTGTTCCCAGAATTTTATCTACTAGGGGAAAAACACCACTATAGTAAGCATTAACATCATCAAAATGATGTCGCCAATGATAGCTTCTATTTACCCACCAAACGGAGGGAATTGCGTCTAATGGTCCGGGTAAATGATTGTAGTCTGTATCTATTGTTCCTTGGAAATATCGCAGGGATGCACCGTATAAAAAAGTAACAGCATAAGCAACTCCTAACCATAACCCCCATTGATGGGCTACTAAGGCAATTATTGTTAAGATGATTACTAGTATCACCGATTCGACGATATCGTGATACAATTGGGAGTCTACGTAGGCTTGTTGGGAAATTAAAGTTAAATCCCGTTTATATACAGCATGATGTTTATTATGCCATTTCGCTAACCATGTTATTTGATGACACAAAGCATGATAAGCATCTCTGACAATTTCCGCGAGTAGGAGGGAGGAAAATCCCCAGGTTGTGAACTGGATACAGTTATTTACTAAAACCGAGTCAATAGTTAAGCTTTGAGCCAAAATCATCATTTTTCTAGTAGTAGCACTTTTTCTGAATTAAAGCAAGTTGTCTGACTGTGTGAGTTTTAAATATTGATCTGTCATTTCTGGTGTGAGAAATTCTATCATGACTCTATTTTCTACCCAAAATTCCATCACATCAAAGAAAGCACGACGACAACGGATAACTCTCCAACCTTCTCTATGACCAATTGCTTCTATTTGTTCTTGGGTAGAATCAACGGAAATGGCTGCATGAGTAGCTGTAAAATTGTTGGGGTGAGAAGTTTCTTGAAACTGACAACTTTGTTCTCCTTCACCAGGTTGGATGACAATTTTTAATGGATAAACTTCAATTCCTGTTCCGTATTTGTCGGGGGATAGCATCATGTAACTACCTGAATGAGGAGCGAAGGGAAGGACGTTTCCGTTCATGATTTCGGCGAGAACTGCGGCTGTATGTTGGGGATTTTCAGCAGCAATAGAAAAATGGTGAATCATAAATTAATTCAATTATTGTGTATTTTTTCTGACCTATTATAGCACAATCAATGCTTCTAGCGATCGCTAATTTGCTCAATTAATCGCTGTTCTAGTAAATCCAATAATCCATCTACATCTTTTCCTATTTCATGAAAACAGGCTTCTGGTGATGATTTGGGTGCGAATTGGATTAGTTTAATTTCTCCTTTACCAATTCCAATCATGACTACCTCTGTTTCGGGTTTATGATTATCAATAATTCCCAAAATTTCTTGGAGACGATTTTCAACTCTATCATTCAACTTTTCTATTTCGGATTGGGGACAATAGACAAAATGGGGAGTTGGTTGGAAATCAATACCGATAGTTCCCTGACTATTGCCATTTTCTAACCACAACCCCCAAAAAAGTGCAGCTAGCTCTGGCTGATTTTTTTTGACAAATTTATCTAATTGTCTGCGCCATTTATTGTCTTCTGTTTCTGGTTGGGGAATACTAAACATGATCGTTAATTGGTAATTTTATTTTATGATAATTTTCTCTATTTTAACCCAGATTGCACCAGCCAGAGACTGGTGTAAATGCCATTTTTTTCTAACAGTTGTTCATGAGTTCCTGCTTCTACTAATTTACCATGTTCCATGACATAAATACAATCAGCGTTGCGAATTGTCGAAAGACGATGAGCTATAGCTATAGTAGTTCTATTGACCGTAATTCGTTCTAGGGAACGTTGAATTGCGGCCTCGGTTTCATTGTCTACTGCTGAAGTAGCTTCATCTAAAATCAGAATTGGTGGATTTTTTAATACTGCGCGAGCGATCGCAATTCGTTGTCTTTGTCCTCCAGATAATTTTTGTCCTCTTTCCCCTACTATTGTCTCATAACCTTGGGGTAAATTCATAATAAAATCATGAGCTTCTGCTATTTTCGCGGCCATGATGATCTCTTCATTAGTAGCAGTGAAAGTACCATAGGCAATATTTTCTCCCACTGTACCATGAAATAGAAAGACATCTTGACTGACTAAACCAATAGCGCGGCGTAAATCTCGTAAATTTAACTGTTGTAAATCAATTCCATCCAGAGTGATTTTACCATTTTGTACTTCATAAAAACGCAGTAATAACTTAACTAAAGTGCTTTTACCTGAACCTGTTGAACCGACAATAGCAATTGTATTTCCCGCTGGAATTTCTAAAGATAAGTTTTTGATAACTGGGTTTCTATTCTGATAAGCAAAGCTGACATTTTTAAATTCTAAAGCTCCCCGAATCATATCTATAGGTAAATCAATATTTCCCGTAGGAATTGTCATAGGAGTATCTAATAAATCCATGACTCGATTAGTAGAAGCCATAGCTCTTTGATATAAATCAAAAGTATCTCCTAATCTGGTTAATGGCCATAATAAAAGCTGCACTAAAAACACCAAAGAACTATAAGCACCGACAGCCAACCTTCCGGCTACTGTTTCCATACCGCCGAATAATAGCAATATTGTAAAAGCTATTAAAATGAACATCCGAATGATGGGAATATAAGCCGCAGATAAGGCGATCGCTACTGCATTACTGTGACGATAAGCATTACTTTCTAATTCTACACGAGCAGATTCATAATCTTCGGCAGTAAAACTTTTAATGGTAGTAATTCCGCTCAAATTATTAGACAATCTGCTATTTAATAAACCTACTTTTTCCCGAACATCAGCATAACGAGGGGCGAGAAATTTCTGAAAAACTATCGAACCACCGAGAATAAAAGGCATGGGTAAAATTGCCATCCCAGCCACACTAGGAGCTAAAATAAAAAATGCACCACCAACGATGATAATAGTTGTCGTGACTTGAATAATATCATTTGCACCCACATCTAAAAACCGCTCTAATTGGTTAATATCATCACTGAGGATAGACATTAAACCCCCCGTACTACGTTCTTCAAAATAAGCTAATTCTAATTCTTGCAGGTGTTTATATGCGGACAATCTTAAGTTATGCTGAATATTCTGCCCCAAATTGCGCCATAATAATTTATAGGCATATTCAAACAATGATTCCAACACCCAAGTAATCACCGTCAACAAGGATAAAATTAAGAATTGCCCATAAATATCCTTGACACCTAACCCAGCAATGATAGAATTATCTTGCTTGACTACCACATCCACCGCAATCCCAATTAATACAGGTGGTGCTAAATCAAAAAATTTATTCAAGATAGAAGCGCCAATGGCCAGCCGAATTTGTTTAGTATACTTATGTCCATACTTAAATAAACGCTGGAGAGGATGTACAGAATTTGTACGTCTTTGTGATAAGCGGGGAGATTTTAATGGTATATTCACATTAATTGCTAATTATTAATTGCTAATTACTTACAATTAATATTACCACATAATCAAGTTAATCAGTTATGAAAATTGAAATAATAGATACAGTTATCTTCCTTCAGGAATAAATTGGCATCTATCGTCATCGAACCTTGACGATTATTGTTAACTACTAATTTGGCAAACTCCAGTTTTAGCAATTATATTAGAAAAATATTATCGCCAAAATTATTCTCAAGTAAAACCAGAGCGTTAATCAACGGTATAATGACATTGCCTAGAAACAAGATGTGCTAATTTTACCGGCAATTATTAGCTTTTTTAGAGCGGAATATGTCATATCAATCTTGATTTTGTTCAAAAATGCTAGTAATGTGATCAAATCTCACTCCCACAACCTAAACCAGACGTAAAACTAGACAAATCATATTATGTCTACTCCCAATTATCAGCAACTCTCACTGCCAGAAGCCAGGAAAATACTCAACAAATTCAACTGTCTGGATATCGCCCCCATTCTGAAACCGTCGGAGAAAATTCCCACCCGTGAGGCATTAATTTTTGTCACCAGTCTGACTGATTATCAAATTTTAGGTATTTGTGCTGATACAGCCGAAGAGGGAATTTTAGCCATGAAAACCTATTCTCGCGCTTTGGGTTATCAACCACCAACTGATTTACCGCAACCAGAAGGACCAGTTTACATCAAATTAAATGGCAAAAATGGCTTGTGTTATCTCGATTCCTATTCTGGTCATCATCGGGGAGTGCTAGTATCTTGTCAGTCCTATCAAGAGGGAGGAGTTAACGAAATGTATGGACATTTACCCCTCGATTTATTTGTCTAGAATTTCGTTTACAATCGTCTTTAGGGTGGGCAATGCCCACCTCATTCTTAATCACTAATTACCAGATAATATGAGCATTGTTACATTACAGTCAGTTAAAAAAGATTTTGGCATTAAAGAACTCTTAAAAGATGCTAATTTTAGTCTTGATACTAATGACAAAGTTGGTTTGATTGGTACTAATGGTTCTGGTAAATCAACTTTATTAAAAATGATCGCCGGCTTAGAATCAATTGATAGCGGCCAAATTTTAGTTAATTCCGGTGCGAAAATTGTTTACTTACCCCAACAGCCAGATATAGACGAAAATCACACAGTTTTAGAACAGGTATTTGCTGACAGTGGTGAACAAATCCACCTAGTTAAAGAGTACGAAGAATTGTCTGATAAATTGGCACATTATCCCGATGATAGTCAATTAATGTCTCGTCTTTCCAGTGTAATGCAGCGCATGGATGCCACAGGTGCATGGGAAGTAGAAACCAACGCTAAAATCATTTTAACAAAACTAGGAATTGCTGATTTTGATGTGAAAGTTGGCACATTATCAGGGGGATATCGCAAGCGCATTGCTTTAGCCGCAGCCTTAATATCAGAACCTGATTTATTATTAATGGATGAACCGACAAACCATCTTGATGCCCTGTCTGTAGAATGGTTACAAAGTTATTTAAATCGCTATCGTGGCGCACTTTTATTAATTACCCATGATCGTTATTTTCTAGATAGAGTTACTAATAAAATTATCGAAATTGATCGCGGTGATATTTACACTTATACTGGTAATTATTCCTATTATCTAGAAAAGAAGGCCTTAGCTGAAGAGTCCGCTATTAGCACTCAACGGAAACATCAAGGTATTTTACGACGAGAATTAGAATGGTTAAAAAAAGGACCAAAAGCTAGAAGTACAAAGCAAAAAGCCAGAATTGAACGCGCTCATGCTCTGCGAGATACTGAGTTTAAACAACTTAATGGTAAGGTTGATATTTCTACCATTGGTCGTCGTATTGGTAAGAAAGTTATTGACCTCAAAAATGTTAGTAAAGCCTACAATGGTAGAACCTTAATTAAGGATTTTACCTATGAATTTAGTCCAGAAGATAGAATTGGTATTATTGGTGGAAATGGTGCAGGAAAATCTACCTTAATGGATATTATTACCGCCAGAGTTAAACCAGATTCTGGTATTGTAGAAATTGGGACTACAATTCATATTGGTTATTTTAACCAACATTCAGAAGAATTGTTAACGGCTGTGAATGAAGATCAGCGCGTGATTGATTATATTAAAGAAGAAGGAGAATTTATTGAAATATCCGACGGAACTAAAATCACTGCTTCCCAAATGTTAGAGAGATTTTTGTTTCCGGGAAATCAACAATATGCACCCATTCATAAACTTTCTGGCGGAGAAAAACGTCGTTTATTCCTATTGCGTATTCTTATTAGTGCGCCCAATGTCTTGATTTTAGATGAACCGACTAATGATTTAGATGTCCAAACATTAGCAGTATTAGAAGATTATCTGGAAGATTTTAATGGTTGTGTAATTGTAGTTTCCCATGATCGTTACTTTTTAGATCGGACAGTAGATACAATTTTCGCTTTGGAAGCAGGGGGAAGTTTACGTCAATATCCAGGGAATTATTCTATTTATTTAGATTATAAAAAAGCTGAAGAAGCCCAACCACAGGAAACACCAAAGGCTGTCATTGTGGAAAAGGTGACATCTCCAGTTATAGAGACTAAAAAACGCCGCAGGTTATCTAATTGGGAAAGACGGGAATTTGCAGAATTAGAAGGAAAAATTGCCAAATTAGAAGCGGAAAAAACAGCATTAGAAAAGAAATTAGCAACTATGGCGGGGAATTATAGCGAAGTGCAAAAACTTTATGAACAGGTGGAAACCCTCAAGAAAAATATTGATGTAGCCACGGAACGTTGGTTAGAATTAGCGGAAATGGAGTCTTAAAGGTTGTTTATCTCCTTTTATCTCGTTCCCATGCTCTGTATGGGGATGAAATCAAGAAGGCTCTGCCTTCCATATATGATATAATTTCGTGATTAAACACTGAATTTTCATCATTAAAAAAAATAATGTTTCAACTCTATGAAAATCAAGGAAATAGAATATTTCACGGTGATGCTGTCAGCATTATATCAAATCATATTCCCTCAGAATCAATTGATTTAATTTTTGTTGATCCTCCATATAATATAGGTAAAAAATTTGCTAATTTTCATGACAAATGGGATTCAGAAGAAGAGTATGTAAATTGGTCATATAAATGGCTTGATGAATGTATCCGCACATTAAAACCAAATGGCACAATCTATGTAATGACAAGTACACAAGCAATGCCTTATTTTGACATTTACCTGAGAAAAAAATTAACTATTCTCAGTCGTATAATCTGGCATTACGATAGCTCTGGAGTGCAAGCTACAAAATATTTTGGTTCAATGTATGAACCTATTCTTCATTGTGTAAAAGATAAAAATAATTATATTTTTAATGCAGACGATATCAAAATTGCCGCAAAAACTGGCGCAGAACGTAAATTAATTGATTACAGAAAATCAGTACCAACTCCCTATAATACAGAAAAAGTCCCTGGTAATGCTTGGTATTTTCCTCGGGTGAGATATCGCATGGAAGAGTATGAAAATCATCCTTCACAAAAACCGGAGTCATTGTTAGAAAGAATTATTTTGGCCAGTAGTCATGAAGGTAGCTTAATACTTGATCCTTTTGCGGGAACTTTTACCACTGCTGCTGTAGCTAAACGCTTAGGCAGACAATCTATTAGTATTGAATCTCAAGCAGAATATTTAAAAATTGGGTTAAGACGAGTTTTGGGAATGCAAGAATATCAGGGAGAAAAACTTTTATCACCAGACAAGAGCTATAATATTAAGAATAAAAATGGTAAAAAATTAGATTTGGATTTAGATGTTAAGTTAGCAGATATATGAAATGTATAGAAGAAGTGATCAATATTCCCGAACTAATGCTTCGATTTAATCAAGTTTTGGAATTTAAAAGAGGTATTCAAGTAATTGAAGAAATTGTTTTGCAAAATCGAATTGAGTTTAATATGGAAGATGAAATAGTGAATGATGAAGAATAAAACACCCCATTTTAATATTATTAAAAATTAATTATTCAAGATGGGGTTTTGTCTATTCTGCAATTAGTTAAATACTAATACTGTTGAGAATAAGTCTTGGTTGGAGATATTCGTAATTTACTAAACGTCCCTTATTATTCAATTCAATTTTTCTCTGTACTACACTCAATTCTTGCTGAAATTTATTCACAACTTGGTCAGCATTTGGATCTGTAAATTCTTCCTCTTCATAATATCCCAGTCTGTCATAACGATAGTCTGAAAGTATGTACACAGTTGATAATTGGGTATTTGTGGGTTTGGCAGGTGGTAGAAAATCTATGAGGGCTTGACGGTCTTTAATATCACCCTTTTCTTGAATTGCTTGATAAGCAGCTAGGGGCATATTAGGAATAAAACCCATGTATTCATATTGGGAGAAATTAACCGCCGAATGCTGCGGACCACAAATATATATGATAGTAGTAACAATCTCAACTAATTGTTCTAAGGTATCAATGCGATCGCTCATACCCTTAACCCTACCACCATCCTGAGCCACTAATTCCCGCGCCCAAGCTTGCAGTTCTCCGTCTGCTTTCAAGTCTGCTGGACTCTTGTAATAAAGCTGCAAATAGTTAAATACAAACTTATTAATCGCATTCCATAACAAAATTCCATCATCCCGATAAGGATAATGTGGCAAGTTTTTCACATCATCTACACCGCGATTTTTAAGTTCCCTAGGTAGAGCAAACTGGTCTAGACTCCAACTTTTATAGGCATCTACCACAATTTGCAATGATTCTTGCAGAGTTCCTGCTAATAATTCATCCACAAAACCGCCCCTACTAACCAGACGCTTGCGAGCTAAATCATTATTAGCCAACATAAACCGGAAATGGGGTCTGAGTAATATTCTCAGAGGATGATTTTCAGCCAGTTGACGCGGGGTGACAACAGCAAAGGGTTCCATTACCAGGTGAGTCCGGCATAAATGGCTGCTCATTTCATGATGATTAGCATCAGCAATTTGCACACAGGACTTAGCATAAAACCAGGTTAAAGGGTCATCAAAAGGAGTTAGCAAGGGGCTGGCTTTACCTGCTTTGGGATTGATTTGAATGGCTACAGGGACTAATTGGCCTCGATCTTGAAAGCCCGAACTGCGCCAACAGAAAAAAGCTAGAGGTGCTGGTAGGTACTTTTTTCCTTTGGCATAAGTGCCACCTTGAATGAACGCCAAGGATCTATAATCAGCGACATATAGATTTCCTGTTGCCAATCTTTCGATTAAATTAATAGAATTGCCAAACTTATCCTGTAATTCTTCGATGGTAAAGGCAAAGTTAGCTGGCATTTGCTTAATTTGACGTAAAACCATCGGATTCACCCCACAAAGCCGTTGTTCGGCGAAGGAATCATCGGTTTCATAGGTTTTCATCACATTAGGTTTTTGCAAAACTGGGAAAAAGTCCTCATAATCTTGCAATTCATCTAAAGGATCCCACATAGCATGAGTTTTAACAGCCATCATATTTAGAGGAAGTTCTGCTGCCTCTAATGTCCGTTCAGCAATATACTTAGTAGAAAAATTCTCTGCGGGAGGTACGCTTTTGAGCATCGCCATAGGCGGCAAAAAATCATACATGAATTGATACTCTTTGCGGCCTTTCTCTAGACAAGATTGGCGTTGTGCGGGGTTTGGGTCATTTTGAGGTAGAAATGGCTGCATGATATTTATTTATGATATGGACTAGGATATTTGGCTTAAGTAAGAGCGACGAGCTTTACCCACGCTAATAATAACATTGGTCAGCATTTCTAATGCTAAGTCTTTCCCCGGACAAATGCGGCCTGCATGACGAGAACCAACGGAATTAAAACCCATGTGAAAAGGGCAAAGATTTTCTCTGTTTGCATTAAATTCATAAGCAGTTTTTCCCCAAAAATCTTCACTTAACATCCCCAAAAGCATAGGAATTAAAATTTTAGTTCCTTTCGGAAAAGTTCGCGCCTTACCCGCCAATGTCACCGTAAATGGTTCTGTCGCTACTCGGTGAGAGGCACTTACAGGCATAAACAGACGGGCGCATTCTAACAGAAAAAGTTGAATACTAGGACGATCATTAAGATCGAGCCTGTCCCAATAACTCTTAATATCAATTTTATCAGTTTGACGACCTTGGTAAGCAGGAAGGGGTTGATAACCCATGGCTGTTTTTCCCAAGTGTAGCGGCCCTTGCAACCCGGCAATACTCATTAAAGACACCATCAGTTTTGCAAGTTCTCGCCGCGTCATTTTATGATATTTAGGGTCGTTCTCTTGAAAATTAGCTAAGGCTGGAGAATTTTCGTAAATCGTCGCTACTTGCTCTACCAGTTCAGGAACTTGACGAAATCCCCATATATTTAACTTTTCTAAACTACTGCTGCCAGCAAAATAATATAATGTTCCCCTTTTTGTATAGTGTAGGGTTGTAATAATTCTTATTGTTGCTTGATCATCAGGATTAATGCCAAAAATAACGTAGTGAAGATACCGGACTAAAAAGCCCATCCAATCCCGTTGATCATTATTGAAAAATTCTTCTAAAGTATTATTGGTAATTCTATCTACATAATCAGCCGCTAACTTATTGAACAACCGTTGTGCTACTTGATCATTTTGACGCATTACCATGCCTTCATTAAAGAAGTAATTATCAACACACTTACGGAAAGCATCATGATTTTCCCCGCCGGCGGCTGCGTCTGAGAGAGTAATTAAAAGAACATTGCGACCTCCTTGATCAACTCCCGGACCATGACTAGAACTAAGCATGGAAGTTCCTAGTCTCCAGTCACGGGCTTGGGGTGAGGTTAAGGCGGTCTCTAGGGTTTTAAAGTCTCCTAAGACTACTTCCCCTGCACAACAAAAAGCCTCCCCCAGCACTTGCCTTTTCCTATCCAGGTAAGGTGGATCATTGGCAATTGTTCCCTCTACAAAACTGATTATAGGCAGAAAGGTACGGCTGACTGGGTTTTGAGGGTTCTCTATTGCCCAAGCTTGAAAGTGATTCAGGGCTTTGTCTAACAATGATGGCTGAAGATTGGTTTTTGGTATGGTAGTTGGCCGCATAAAGGTTATTTTTTTCCTTCTAAGTATAAATAAATTTAGGCGATAATCCAGTTTTGATCAATATTTTTTAATTTTTGATATTTATACCTTTTCCCAGTCTAATGAAATGCCTGAATCCTTACAATAAGTCGGGCATTTGTTTATATTTAAGTTAATAGGCAAAAGTGACAAAATTGCAACAATTATTTCACTTTTTTGGCTATTTCGATCAGTAAATATCTGTATTTAGAGTAATTTTATTAACATTAAAGGTCAAAATTACGGATATTTGTGCGGAAAATGCTGTTATCATCAAGCTATTGAAGGTGAAAAAACTGAAACAATTATGTCACTTTTATTTTCATGGAAACCACTAGACGGATGTTTTTATTTTTAATAAGATGTAGTAGGCGGATAAAAAATAACAACCTTAATAAATTAATTCACCTACAGACCTCTGAGGCAAATTAACATGAATAATCATCGTCTTGAAATCAACGACCTAATTGATAGTGCTGTTAATAATGCAGTAGCGCGTCGTAATGAGGCTCTAGCATCTGTATCTGATGAAGAAGCTAAAAACGTTTCTGGTGGTACAGCTACTGGTAAGGTTAAGAGAAGGGGTGAAGGTATTCTTATTCCTATTATTGCGGGTATGCTACCCCTTCCTACTTGGATGGGTATGAAAACCGCAGTCCCAACAAAAAGACGGGTATAAAAATACTCTTATTTGGAGGCTAAATGGATGAAGGAAATTGCTGAAAAAACTACACTTTGCCCTAGTGCTAGACCAGAACCAGGGGAAAGTTTTGTTTTCGGTATCATTGGTGGAACAGTAGCAGAACCTCGCGTAGCTTATCTGAAACAGCCTCAACCTATCACAGATGAATTAATAGCTAAAGTTAGTCCTGTGACACCTGCGGAAGTGTTTCGTACAGCTTCAACTTGTGCCACAAATGGTTGTCAACATTTTGATGGGAAAAATTGTGGTTTAGCTACACGAATTGTCGAAAATTTACCGACAGTAGGAGAGGAATTACCTCCCTGTTCTATCCGTCGTGATTGTCGTTGGTGGCAACAGGAAGGGAAAGCGGCTTGTATGCGTTGTCCGCAAGTAATTACGGATAATTACAATGCTTCTGAATTGTCAATTCAAGTGGCCACACCAGCGGCTCGTTAACTGAATATTTTGCACCATAATCTGATTGGGAAAAATAAGATCCTAAAAAGCTGATTATTGGCTAGTATGGGGATTTTCTACCTACCCTGCTTGAGAAGGTGTAAGATATGAATTTAATATCTGAATTAAGGAATTTTACCAATATCTCAAAGGAGAAAAATATGTCTTTAGAAAACGTCAAGTCTTTCTATGAATATCTGGCAGATAATGAAGCTTTTCGTGAACAAATCAAAGCTGCTGAGAATAAAGAAGAGTGTAGCCGAATAGTTAAAGCAGCCGGCTTTGATTTTACCTTAGAAGAATACGAAGAATACACTTATCAACTTTTAGAATCAGCTAATTCTGAAGATGAAATTCAAGATTTAAGTGAAAAAGAATTAGCAGCCGTTTTTGGGGGAATAACTGGAAATAAGCAAAAAATTAGACCAATAATTCAACCATTATATGGAGTCGTGTGGCCACCACAAAAATGGCCACCTAGACAGCCGGCGTATGGAGTTGTTATTGGTAAACCTCAAACTTGGTCTTTGTGAGGGTAAATGTCCATTTTTGAACTGAAAAATTAAGTTTTTAGGGATGGATAAAAAGCCAATTTATCCATCCTTTACTCACAAAATTGATTGAGGATATTTCCATGACTTATCACCGAATTAGCTATGCAGTGTGGGAAATTACCCTTAAATGTAATCTAGCTTGTCAACATTGTGGTTCTCGCGCTGGACATACCAGGACAAATGAACTTTCTACAGCAGAAGCTCTTAACTTAGTCCAGCAAATGGCCGAAGTAGGAATTACAGAAGTTACTATTATTGGAGGTGAAGCATTTCTTCGTCCCGATTGGTTAGAAATTGCCCAAGCAATTACTCAAGCTGGTATGATTTGTGGTATGACCACCGGGGGTTATGGTATCACCTTAGAGACAGCCCACCGCATGAAAGCAGCAGGGATTCAAGTAGTTTCTGTGTCCGTTGATGGTTTAGAAGCTACCCATGACCAAATTCGCGGTAAACAAGGCTCATGGAAATGGGCATTTCAGACCATGAGTAACCTCAAAGAAGCGGGTATTCCCTTTGGTTGTAATACTCAAATTAATCGGCTCTCAGCCCCAGAATTTCCCCAAATTTACGAACATCTCCGCGACGCGGGTATTTTCGCTTGGCAAATTCAACTAACCGTACCTATGGGGAATGCAGCGGATAATAGCGAGATTTTATTACAACCTTATGAACTTTTGGATGTATATCCAATGATTGCTCGTGTTGCAAAACGAGCCAAGCAGGAAGGTGTACAAGTGCAACCGGGAAATAATATTGGCTACTACGGACCCTATGAGCGATTATTGCGCGGGGGGGATGCGTGGTCATTTTGGCAGGGATGTAGCGCCGGACTCTCGGCTTTAGGTATTGAAGCGGACGGTGCTATCAAAGGTTGCCCATCTTTACCGACAACAGCTTATACAGGAGGTAATATCCGCGACCATTCACTGCGGACAATTATTGAAGAAACAGAGGAACTGAGATTTAATCTTGGTGCTGGTACTCCCAAGGGAACAGAACACCTATGGGGTTTTTGCAAAACTTGTGAATTTGCGGAACTTTGTCGTGGTGGTTGTAGTTGGACTGCCCATGTTTTCTTTGATAAGAGAGGTAATAATCCTTACTGTCATCATCGCGCCTTAACCCAAGAAAAAAATGGCATTAGAGAGCGTGTTTTTCTGCAACGTCAAGCCAATGGAAATCCCTTTGATAATGGCGAATTTGCACTAATTGAGGAATCTATTAATGCCCCTTGGATAGAAAATGACCCACTGCATTTTACGGCTGAGTTAATTCAATGGCCAAAAGGGTGGGAAAAAGAACCAGAGTTAGGCAAATCTTTAGTTAATTCCCACTAAAATTCTGTTGAGAATCATGAACAATATTTCCCCCGATTCTATTGCATTAGAAGATTCAAATACCTTTGCAAAATCTGAAACTGATTCAGATATTTCACAACCCTTATTACCTCGCTTGAGTTGGGATAATCAGATTACTTATTTGCGACTTATTTTTAGGGCTAAAAGAGCTTTAGACCGAATTGAGAAAGAAGCGGGTATTGTCAGGAGTGAAAGCTGATTAAATTTACAGCACTTTAATTTTACCACAAACCTGAATCTTTAAATTTTCAGGTTTATTTTATTTATATACCCATCCTAAATAAGACATAAATACCTCCTTTTCTCTACCTCTGAGTCCTCTGTGTCCTCTGTGGTTCGTTCCAAAAAATCCCTTCACAAACCAGGGAGAATAGCCATATCTATAATTCAGATTATATAACTTTTATTCAGTAACTAAGAATTTCAGGTAAGATAAATAATCATCTGCCATTAATTCATGACCAATATTATTCATAAACGGGCTGATTTTGATAGTCCATGGAAAGAAATTCTCACCGCATATTTTCCCCAAGCAATGCAATTCTTTTTTCCCGAAACCGAAGCACTAATTAACTGGGAACGTCCTTATGAATTTCTCGATAAAGAATTTCAACAAATTACCCGTGAAGCCGAACAAGGAAAGAGATATGCTGATCAATTAGTCAAAGTTTGGCAAATTCAGGGTGAACAATTGTGGTTATTAGTCCATGTAGAAATTCAGGGAAAAAAAGAAGATAATTTCGGTCAACGGATATTTACCTACAATTTTCGCATTTTTGACAGTTTTGGTCAACCCGCAATCAGCTTGGCGATTTTATGTGACACCAACCGTGAATTGCGACCGAGTAATTACGGTTACAATTATCCCCAGACAAAGTTAAATTTTGAATTTGGTAGCATTAAACTGTTAGATTATGAACAACGGTGGCAAGAGTTAGAAAATAGTAAGAATCCTTTTGCTACAGTGGTTATGGCGCATTTGAAAACCCAGCAAACGCGCTCATATCCCCAAGAACGCAAAATCTGGAAATTCAGTTTAATTCGCAGGTTATACGATTTAGGCTTACAAGAGCAAGATATTCGTAACCTGTATCGCTTTATAGACTGGGTAATGATTTTACCAAAACCATTGGAAAATCAATTGTGGTCGGAGTATAAACAATTCGAGCAGGAGCGAACTATGAGATATATTACCACTGGTGAGCGCATAGGTTACGAGCGGGGAATAGAAGAAGGACGACTTGAAGGTAGACAAGAAGGTAGACAGGAAGGTAGACAGGAAGGTAGACAGGAAGGAGAACGGTTGGTTATTTTAAAACTGCTTAAAAAGCGATTGGGTGAATTATCACCGGAAACAACACAGCGGATTCAATCTCTTTCTGTTAATCAGTTGGAAAATCTAAGCGAGGCTTTACTAGATTTTAGCAGTATGGCGGATTTACTTAATTGGTTGCAATTAAATTAATCCTCTTGTTGAAGTCTTAAAATATATGTAGGGTGGGTTAGCGACAGCGTAACCCACCATCTGATTAAGTAGTTATGTTAAATAAATTACATATTTTATATAATTTGTGCTTATAAGAGCTAATACATATATCTAAATTATTAAATAAGTTAGAGATTTGTTTATATTTAATTTAATAGGCAAAAGTGACAAAATTCCTACAGTAGTGCAACAATTATGTCCCTTTTTTTAGCTATTTTTAATCCGTAATTGTCTATTTTTTAGTAATGTTTTCAACTTAAAAGTCCAAATTTACGGATTTTTGTGCGTAAAATGCTGTTATCATCAAGCTATTGAAGGTGACAAAACTAAAACAATTATGTCACTTTTATTTTGTCTAAATCTCTAGACAGAGGTTTTTATTTTGAATAGGATGTAGTCGGGAAATGAAAAAAGTACAACATTTCCTGTTTTCTAGATTTTTTGACTTTTTAAAACCAAGGAGAATACGAAGATGGCTAATATTCAAATCTTTGAAATTAATGAAGATGGAGAATTACTAGTAAATGATCCAGCATTAGCAGGGGCGCTTCAAGAGTTAACGCCTGAAGAACTTAACATGATAACTGGTGGTAGAGGTGTTAACATCGGTAAATGTGACTCTGGTTCTAGCGGTCTTAACATCGGTAATTGTACTACAAAAAGGGTAATAATAATAGCATAAAACCCAAGGCATTTGTTGGGTTACGCTGTTGCTTAACCCAACCTAAAATAAATTGCAAAGTGCTGTATAAGGAATTTGTCAAATGACAACAATAGAAACTGTAAAACAAGCTAACTTGGTGCGTGCGGGATTAATATCTGATAAAGCTTTTGAATTAATTATTTTACCAACAGAACAATGTAACTTTCGTTGTATTTATTGCTATGAAGATTTTTCTATAGGGAGAATGAAACCTGAAGTAATTTCCGGTATCAAAGCTCTTTTAGACAAACGATCTTCAAAGTTGAATTTTTTAAACCTATCCTGGTTTGGTGGTGAACCCCTGGTTGCTAAGGATATTGTTTTAGAAATCTCTGAATATGCTACATCTTTAGCAGCGAAAAATTCTCATTTGCATTATTCAGGATCTATGACAACCAATGGTTATTTACTAGATATTAATACTGCTTCTGCTTTAGCTAATGTAGGGGTTACACATTACCAAATTTCCCTTGATGGACCAAAGGAAATTCATGATCAGAGCCGGATTCGGGCAGATGGTAAAAGTACATTTGAGCGAATTTGGAATAATTTACTAGCAATACGGGATAGTTCATTACCAGTTTCTATCTTGTTACGTCTTCATTTTAATCCAGATACATTTAACTTTTTTGATCCTTTGTTGGAAGATATTAAAAGAGAATTTTTACCTGATTCCAGGTTCTCTATGTTCTTTAAAAGTATTGAGCATCTTGGTGGACCTAATGATAGTTCAATCAAAATTTTTTCAGAAGCTGAGAAGGAAGCAGCTAATAAAATACTTCAATCTAAATTATTTGGTGATGATTTAAAATCACCACAGGATGGTAGTCCAACAGCGGAATATGTTTGTTATGCTGCACGTCCTAACTCTTTAGTTATTCGTGCTAACGGAAAAGTTAATAAATGTACAGTAGCGCTTACAGATGAACGTAATGACGTTGGTACTTTACAGCCAGATGGTCAGCTTAAACTTATACCAGGGCGTTTTGCTCCTTGGGTTCGTGGAATTGAAACCCTTGATTTTGAAACATTAGGTTGTCCTTTAGTTTCATTACCCAGTAGCGATGAAATTAGTGCTAATTTATCAAGAAAGTCTGTTGCTGTGTAAAAAAGGATTTTTTTCTCGTTCCCTCGTTCCCAGTCTCCGACTGGGAATGCTACCTAGAGGCTCTGCCTCCGTGACTTAGTATCAATGAAGGCAGAGCCTTCCGTAATTCATTCCCATACAGAGTATGGGAACGAGAAATACAGAGTATGGGAACGAGAACATTTTTCATTTTTGTGATTAAATCACTCGAAATTCACATTAATCTCTGTTTGATTAACTTGTTTTTTGATCCAACTTAATAGTAAATCGCTAACAATTTGCTGACGCAATGTATCATTCAATTCCGGCTGAATAATCTCCTCAACAAAAATTAAATGTACCCCTTTAGAAGTAATTATCGGTTTAATTACCTGTGGGGGTTTCGCACCAAAGACAGCAGCAGATATTTCTGGCTTTAAATCCCGACGATTTAATACTCCTAAATATCCTCCCTGACGACGTAATTCTACATCTTGAATATATTGGTGAGCTACATCATAAAAACTCATTTCTCCTTCTTTGACTGCATAAAAAAGTTCTATTGCTAGATCCTCATCATTAAATACAACTTCATACATAACCACACCAGCATAATTTAGCTGATTTTCAAAGAAGAAAGGTTCGATTTGATCAGAAAATAAATGTTTGCTTAACTTAGCACTAACTACACCAGTATAGACTATATCTTCAAAATCATCTATAGATAAACTATGTTTTTCTAACCATTTCCAAGTGTCATTAGCACTGGTCATGTCATTATTTAATCGCAGAAAATCCGCTGCTTTTTGTAATTCTTCAACTTCTACTTTTATCCCTGCTTCTTCCGCAGCATTTATAATCACTTTTCGGCTGATAATTTGCTCAACTAACTCAGGTATTTTACAGGATAATTTAATTTGTTGTAAAATATCTGATTGGGTAATGGTGATGCTTTCTGACATAATTTGCTCCTTAAATACATAAATTGTACCCCACCCTAACCCTCCCTTTATTAAGGGGAGGGGACTGAATTAATTGTTTTTCCCCTTCTTGTTCCCATACAGAGTATTGGAACAGGAGATAATCAAGCTACATTTTTTACCGAGATAATACCCTCACTACACCAATGCGCTAATAACCATTGGTCAGAATCCTTGTCTAGTGATGGTTTGAGACGGAAAGCAAAAAATTCTTCCCATTCCTCTATACCGTGTCGTAAGACAAATTGTTTCTCAACTTCCTTGAATTTTTCCCAGTTACGTTCCGCTATCGCAGTCAACATTGGGATTAATTCAGTAATTGATATGGAAAGTGTTGCTTCACTCATCTGGGTATCCCTCAAAAATACAAATTATTGGCAAAATTTCTGCTTGAGTGTCAATGACTTCGACTAATCTCAGGCCTCTTTTTTTTCCTATCTTTTTGCAGCGTTCCTCAGACGCGGTTGGTAGCCAGTACCTTGACTCATTTACAGGGTCAAACTTTCCTTGGGAACGTTTGATTTTATCGTCCATCAGTAATAATACCTCATTTTGTTTTTCGTGTTATTAACTAACTACTATGAATTTTCTACAATTTTACTCCTCCTTGTTGCAATTTTTTAAAGGGGTCAAGTAGAAAATCAATAATTCGTCGCTGACGGACAATTACCTCAGCGGTTGCTGTATCCCCTGGACGCAAAGGAATACATTTATTAGCAGTGGGAATACAACTTTTTTTGAGAGAAATTTCTAAGTTATAAGCGGCTACTTTGCCATTAGCTGTATCTATCTCTATCGTATTAGGAGAAATTTTAATTAACTCTCCTGAGATAATACCATAATCCTGAAACGGATAAGCATCAAATTTGAGCTTTACTGGTAATCCTAACCGCAAAAAACCACTATCTGTAGTTGCCATTTGCGCTCGAATTATTAAGGGTGAATTATCTTGAGCAATTTCGGCCACCATTGTCCCTATTTGCACAACTGAGCCGGGTTTTTGAATTGGTAGTTGAAATAATATACCATTGACAGAAGCTTTAATTTCTCGCTGTCCTAACTGAAATTTTAAGGCATCAATTTGGCGTTTAGTTTGAGAAATATCTGATTTGAGGGAACTAATATCTGTATCTAAACTTTTCTGCTGTTCGGCAATTTTTAACACTGCTGACTGACCAGAAAGGGTTAAAGTTTGATAGCTTCTTTGCTGTTCTCCCAGTCGCAATTTGGCCTGTTCAATATCGGCATGAGATTGGCGCAAATTTCGCTCATAACTGCTTTGTTGTTCTGCTAAACGTAACTTAGCTTGTTGAATATCTGATTGGCTTTGTGCATATAATTTTTGCTTTTCCTTAGCGATATCTTGCTTTTCTACTAAATTAATTTCTGGAATTACTCCCTGTTGTCTGAGTTGACTATAGCGTTTTACTTCTCGCTGACTACTTAATAAACTACTCTCTGCTAATTGATTAGTAGTTTGACTATTAGTTAGGGTTTGTCGCGCTTGATTAAGTTGAGATAATCTTTCTTCTTTCTGAAATTGATAGGCATTTTTTAGGGTATTAATATTCTGTTGTGCTTGCTCAATTTGTGCTTGTTTTTCTAATTGTTGAGATTGATTTTGTTGTTGTTGGGTTGCTAAGGAGACAATTAACTGATTTTTGGAGGATTTTAACTGAGAAAGTCGGTTTAATTGTCCTTCCAATTTATCTTGAACTTGACGTAATTCTGATTTGACTAATGCCGATTCTAATAATAATAGAGTTTGTCCGGCTTTGACTGTTTCACCTTCTTTAACTTGAATTTCGGCAACTGTTCCCCCTACAGCCGCATCTAATTTCACGGTTTTATCTTTAGGTTCAATACGTCCTCTTCCTGTACCTGTTTCATCTACTTTAGATAGCAAAGACCAAGGTAAAACTATGGAGACAATTAAGACTAAAAGATATAATAGTCCTCGCGTCCAAACCTGGGGTAAACTATCAAGTGATTCTTTGGTAATTTCCGACCAATCTTCATTGGTAATTTCTGGTAATTCTGGTGATAAATTATCATCAGATTTTGTGATATTCCCATTTAATGTACTTGTCATGATGCACCTTTTTCTTAGTATGAATTTATTGTAGGTTGGGTTAAAGAAACCCAACTATAATCATTATTAAATCATTGTTGGGTTTCGCTATGGCTCAACCCAACCTACGTTAATGTTTGTAATTGCTGTTGATTTAGATAGAAATAATGTCCTTTTTTAGCCATTAATTCTTCATGAGTACCACTTTCAATTAACACACCTCTATCTAGTACCAAAATTAAATCAGCATTTCGCACGGTGGAAAGACGATGGGCAATTATTAAAGTAGTTTTTCCTTTGAGAATTGTGTTAAAATTCTGTTGAATTATTCTTTCTGATTCGGTATCTAGGTGAGAAGTTGCCTCATCTAAAACCAATAATTTGGGATTACCTAATAATGCTCTAGCAATGGCTATTCTCTGTCTTTGTCCACCAGATAATAAACCTCCACCTTCACCAATTTGGCTTTCATAACCCATGGGTAATTTTTTGATAAATTCATCAGCACCAGCCATTTTTGCTGCTGCAATTACTTCTGATAAAGGTATTCCTGGATGTCCTAAACTGATATTTTCTCGAATTGTCCCACCAAATAAAAATGTGTCCTGGTCAACTACACCAATTTGTTGTCGAAAAGAACGCAAGGAAAGACTGGTAATATCTTGTCCGTCAATTAAAACTTTACCGTCTGTGGGGGGATATAAGCCGATAACTAATTTAGAAATGGTGGTTTTTCCTGAGCCACTGCGTCCCACTAAGGCTACCATTTGTCCGGGTTTGATTTCAAAATTGAGGTTTTCTAATATATTAATATCGCTTTCTGGATGATAGCGAAATGTGACGTTTTCAAAGCGAATATGCCCCTGAATTGGTGGTAAATTCTGCCGTGATTGATTTTGTAAATCTTCTTCTGGTTCTGTGTCTAAAACATCGTTAATTCTTTCTACTGCAATCACAACTTCCTGCAATTCATTCCAGAGGACAATTAACCGTTGGAAGGGATTAATAATATTTCCCAGCAGCATATTAAATGCTACTAGTTGTCCCACAGTTAACTGATTATGAATTACTAAATATGCCCCAAACCATAATAAAGCTGTGGTAGCTATTGCTTCAATTGTGTTACTAAAAATTTGTAAACGATTGCCGATAACTTGCCCGGAAAAGTTGGTTTTTATCTCTTTATTTAATAACTCTTCCCAATGCCATCTTACTGTTTGTTCTACTGCTGTGGCTTTGACTGTTCGCACACCAGTTAAAGCTTCTATTAAGTAACTACTTTCTTGGTTAACTGCATTAAATATTTCTCTGGAAATCCTTTGTAAAAAGGGTGTGGCAATTAAGGCTAATAAGGCAAAGGGTGGGACAATTATTAAAGCTAATAATGCCATTTTCCAACTGTACCAAAACATCAAGCCTACATAGATAAAGACGGTGAATAAATCTAGGAGAATTGATAATGCTTCACCCGATAAAAAGCGTTGAATTTTGCGGTTTTCCTGCACACGAGAAATAATATCACCCACATAACGAGTCTCGAAGAAGCTCAGGGGTAAACGCAAGGTATGACGAATAAAACCGACAATTAATGCTAAGTCTATGCGATTTGCTGTATGATCTAAAAGATATTGCCTTAAACCGGTCATGGCTACCCGAAAAAGGCTAAAAATTAACAATCCTATTCCTACTGTTGTCAGGGTCAGTTCTGACCGTTGCACCACTACCCGATCTAAAATTAATTGGGTAAATAGGGGGGTAATTAAGCCAAATATCTGGATAAATATGGAAGCGATAAATACTTCCAACATGACTAAGGAATGGGGTTTTATTAACTCGAAAAACTGCCAAAAAGGTGTAGATGTCTCTTTCGTTTCTTTGAGCATTGCTGTCGGTTGTAACAACAATGTATAACCAGTCCAGTCGCGGTTAAATTCCTTATGGGTGAGGGTACGTTGACCAATAGCGGGGTCGGCCACAATTACATATTTAGGGGTAATTTCGTAGACAACTATGTAATGTTTGCCTTCCCAGTGAACAATGGCGGGTAATTTTTGCTTTGCTAACTGCTTTAAACTAGCTTTGACGGGTCTAGTCGCAAAACCTAGACTTTCTGCTGCTGTTAATAACCCTCGTAAGGATGCACCATTGCGGTCTACATTGGCAATATCACGGAGACGATTTACACTAAAACGTTTCCCCCAATACCGGGATACCATGACTAAACAAGCTGCTCCACAGTCAGAACCACTCTGTTGAGCAAAGAATGGATAGCGTCCTGTCACTCTTTGCCATAAATGCCCCACCCGTTGTCTGGGACTGGGAAAATAAGCTTTATTAATTTTTGATTCTTTTGATTGTGAGGTGAAATAGGGGGTTGAATCTGAATTTGAATTGTCGTTCTCTGGTGGGTTTGGTTTGAGCGGTGTATAATCTGCTTGTATAATCTGCGTTTCTGGGGAGTATGCTTTCTGCCATAAATGTTCTCGAATTTGGGGATACTTGGCTATTAAGGGCAATAGTAACTTTTCTGGCAAGAAACATAACTGTAAATTTGCTGAAGCTCTGGCTGCATAAGGTGCAAATTGAGATTGGGGAAATAAGGTAAATTCACCAAAGGATGCTCCAGGTTCTAGGGTAGTAATTAATTCGTCGTTATCATCTAGTAGTCTGACTTTGCCTGTAATGATAATGTAAATACCCGGTTCAACATTCTTTCCTGTCCAGAATTTGCCGACTTTAGGGTTGATAGGTTGAAGTTCAGGAAGATAGTGATAAAATTCTTCTGCGGTCAGTGAATACCCCAAGGTATTGTTGATTTGTTCCAGAGATACTAATTGAGCGGAGATATTGTGCGCCATAAATGTCTGAATCTTTTACTGCTTTGTGAAAATTAATAAGTATAATTTCGGAGGAATCGGCGGTATTTGCTTTTTTAAGGTCAGCAATGGCTATTTTGGGTTCTGCGGCTGATTTTGGGCTATTTTGTTGATTATGGCTGGATTTTGTCCGAGTAGATAAGCCCATTTGTTTGAAAATTCGCTTAAAATGGCGATCGCTGACTTTAAAGCCAAATTCTTGGTAGAGATGTTTATGTAAGCGATTTAATGTCCAGTGTTGAGAAATATAACCATAATCACGAGGATTACTGTATAATAATTCTTTTAAACGTCGTAAATACTCATCACTAACTGATTTAGGGCGACCAATCCGACTATCTTGCCATTGATGCGCCATTCCCTGACGAGCTATGTGTATCCAATGTCTAGCAGTTGCGGGACAACACCCCAAAATTTGACAAATTTCTGCTTGAGTTATCCCTTCGTCCGCTAGTAACATAATTTGAATCCGTTGACGCTGGGATTGAGAGCAGTTTTCTTGTAATGATTTTAACAGCATCTGCCGTTGAAAATCTGATAAAAAGCTACCTAAAGAATTGTCTCCCAGTCTATTACTACTTGTACCACTTGTCCATTGATATTGCATAAATGGTTCAAAATTGTCAAAATAAAAGCCAGCAGCCATCTTATCTCTTTTAAAATGAGACTTTTTTGTATTTTAAGGTAACAAGTGAATTATAATACTAGCAATTTATAAAATATTTACATATTTACACTATTCTCGTTCCCAGTCGGAGACTGGGAATGGTATTCTTTTGGCTCTGCTTCCAGAACTTAGTATGAATTAGGACTTACGTAAAATATCTAGAGAAACCTTCTTTTCTTCTGGGAGTTTTCAAGCAAAAAACTTTTCTACACAACGCACAAACATTTCCACACCTATAGGTAAAGCGGTTTCATCAAAATCAAATCGGGGATGATGATGAGGATAATCTAATTTTTTCTCTGCATTTGCAGAACCCAGAAAAAAGTAACAACCAGGAACTTCTTGTAAGAAAAATGACATATCTTCCCCGCCCATGGTTTGACATTCACTGAATACACCAATGGGGATTTCTATCACTTCCTGGGCTACTGAACGCACTAATGCAGCTATGTCTGCATCATTGATCACAGGTGGATAAAGATGGATATAATCTAAGTCATAATTTGCACCGTGACTTTGACAAATTCCTGCAATAATTTTTTCTATGCGTTCTTTAAAAAAACCTGCTAAATCAGGATTAAAATACCTCACGGTTCCGCCCATTTTTGCGGTATCAGCAATTACATTAACTGCCGTCCCTGCGTGGAGTTCTCCTACTGTCACAACTGCCGAATCAAGGGGGTTAATATTACGGGAGACAATGGTTTGTAAAGCACTGACTATTTGCGCCGCTACCACTAAAGAATCTACGGTTTGATGGGGAATTGCTCCATGTCCACCTTTACCGAAAATGGTACAGCGGAATAATTCCACAGCGGCCATTAATGCCCCAGGGCGGACTCCCACCGTCCCTAAAGGCAGATTATTCCATAAGTGTAAACCGATGATAGCATCAACGTTAGGGTTATTCAGTACACCCGCTGCTATCATGGGTTTTGCTCCACCTGGACCTTCTTCTGCGGGTTGGAAGATAATTTTTACAGTTCCGTTCAATTCTTGACGGTGCTGATGGAGATAATAGGCTGTACCGAGAGCGATCGCTGTATGTCCATCATGTCCACAAGCGTGCATTATCCCATCCCGTTGAGAACAATAGGGAACTTCATTGAGTTCTTGAATAGGTAAAGCATCCATATCAGCCCGAATTGCTAATACTTTACCATGGGTAGATTTTTCCCCTTTAATAATAGCCACAATTCCCGTTTGAGCAATTCCCACTTGATGTTCAATTCCCCAATTTTGCAACTTTTGGGAAATAAATTCAGCGGTGATTTTTTCCTGAAAACCTAATTCTGGTTTTTGGTGAATTTGTCGTCTCCACTCGACTAATTGCGGTTGTAAAGCCCGAATTTCTAACCGCACATTTTTGAGATTTACTGTTGAAGCCAGAGGAAATGTAGAAACCATATTATTACCTAAAAGCTAAAACTTGAAAATTTAATATCCCCAACTTCTTTAAGAAGTCGGGTATTTCTTTGTTGAGAAATTATTGAGGATTGGCATATAATGTTTCCCAATCCAAACCAGCAGCAATTTCCGCAAGTTTTTCTAAATCTTGGGGATTTTCGACATAGGGAACACAACCTAAAACTGGTATATTTGTCAATGATTGAATTAACCTGACTGGAGTTAAATCAGCAATTTCTTCCTCCTGTCGCGGTTGGATACAATTAAGAACAATACCACGGAGGGCGATTTTAGTTTGTCTAGCTAATGCTACATTAGCAACGGCATTTGCGATCGCTCCCAATCTCACAGGTACAACCAAAATTGTCGGTAATCGCCATTCTCCTGCTAAATCAGCTACTGTTAACTCATCAGTAACCGGTGAACCTAAACCCCCCAAAGATTCAATCAATACCAGATCACGTTGTTTTTGTAAAGCTAACAAAGTTCGCCAAACTATGGCCAAATCAACTTGGCGATTTTCCTTAGCAGCGGCTATAGGTGGGGCTAAAGGTGCTTGAAAATACAAAGGTGTAATTTCTGCTGGCGACTGTTCAAGACTAAACAGAGTTTGATACAGTTCCCTATCTCCCATACCCGATTGAATTGGCTTCATAATCCCCAAACTGCGCTGAGGATAATATTTTTGCCAATAAGCGGCTAAAGCCGTTGTGACAACAGTTTTACCCGCTTCTGTATCAGTTCCCGTAATCAGTAAAGTTTTCAACAATGTTTTTTGCTAGAAATGATGACTTAATGCGTAAAAAAGTAGGCTGAAAACCCTGTCATTGCGTAGGGGTAATTCATGAATTACCCCTACTTGCTGTTTTGGGTCAGTTCTGAGGTTCTTTTCATAATTTAGCGTTAATTAGTCCCATTAAATTCTGATGTGGGGGTTTCTATTGGGGTGGGGGTTTCTATTGGGGTGGGGGTTTCTATTGGGGTGGGGGTTTCTATTGGGGTGGGGCTTTCCGTCGGGGTGGAGGTTTGCGTCGGGGTGGGGGTTTCTATTGGGGTGGGGGTTTGCGTCGGGGTGGAGGTTTGCGTCGGGGTAGGGGTTTCCAGAGGCTTTGGTGGTTCTAAAGCCACGTTTAAGCTATAACTAGCCTGGGACTCTTCACTAGATAAACCCAATTGAATAATATATCTGCCACTATCAGGCAATATTCCCTCATGGGAAGTAGATTGTTGATATTGAGTATTAATTATTTCACCATTAGGATTAAAAATCCTCATGACAATACCACTATCTTTATTTACAGATACAGTTAATTTTTCCCCAGCTTTAGCCTCCAAAGTATATTGAATTAAATCATTTTTCCTGATAATTCCCTCCAATTCTGCCGTATTAGACTTGTCTAATTTGAGACGTTGGCGAATAATAACAGGTTCACTATTGGTATCTGTAGATCTAGGGCTTGGTGTTAATTTGTTACCACTGGGAATAACGGGTGAAGGAAAGGATTGTGGCGTTGTTGTAATTTCCGGCGCAGAACGAGGCTGTTTTTTAAGTGAATTTACAAATGTCCAAGAACCAAATCCCGCTAAAATAATCACAATAAAACCAATTACTCCCAACACCAAAGGATGATCTAAAATAGACGCACTTTGACTAGAAGCCGAAATTTCTGGCTGTTTAGGTATTTTTGATCTCGGTTCAGGACGATTACCGACAGCGATAGTTCGTAGGTAAGATAGATTATTAGGGGCGGGTACGTTCCCATGGTCTACATTTAGCAGTGCTTGAGTAACATCAGTAGCACTTTGATAACGGTCTCCCGGCTTATGAGACAACATTCGCTGGAGAATCTCAGCAAATCCTGGTGTCACATTCACCCATATTTGCCAATTCCATCTCAGTTGTTGTTCATCAAATAAATCCCCTGGTTCTTTCCCAGTCAACAAAACTATGGCCGTCACAGCCAACGCATATAAATCACTACTAGGATATACCCTACCCGTTTGCATTTGCTCACTAGGCGCGTAACCTAATTTTCCCACAGTTGTCACCGAACTAGGGCTGGAAGACTGTAATTTAGTAGCTAATTCCTTGACTACGCCAAAGTCAATTAATACAGGTAAAGAATCGCTTTCCCGTAAAATAACGTTCTCTGGAGAGATGTCACGATGAATAATTCCTTGACCGTGAATGTAGCTGAGAACAGGCAACAAAAAGCGTAGTAAATGTAATACTTCTACCTCTGTAAAAGCTGTCCCAAGCTTTTGGCGTTCGTTCAATAAATGGCGGTAAGTTTTACCAACTACGAAATCTTGCACCAAAAACAATCTTTCATTTTGGGCAAATTTCTCTCGAAACTTGGGAACTTGTGGATGCTGTATTTGATACAATATAGCAGCCTCGCGCTCAAATAACTCTTGTTCCTTTCCACCAGCAGATGTTCCCATAACTGGAGCAATTAACTCTTTGAGGACACAAAGCTCACTAAAGCGCCTTTGGTCTTCTGCTAGATAGGTTCTACCAAATCCCCCTTGTCCAATAATATGGATAATGTGGTAACGATTTTGGAGAATAGTACCAACTGTAATCGGTGATTGCATGGTCTATTAATTGAATATAATAGCTACTGACTTAGAATTTAGCCAAAATATCATCCATCCACAATAGGACTTCAAGTGTCTCAATTGTGGCTTTTTGTAAATTTCCTCAGCTAACCTGCCTAAAAGAAAGTGTATACTAGAAATGAGTCTTGCATTATTCTATTCTTGTATTCTGCCTTTAGTCAGGATGCGTCCAACATAGTAGCAGCTATAATTGGGGGTGACAAAATCAACCATTATAGCAGCAACAGTCAAAATGGCTGTTTAATCCTTAAATGATATGGTTTTTCGGCGACCAGCTAATTTTGCTAGGTTTTTCTGATTTATAACATAAATATTTAATCTTCAATTTACTAGTTCATTAATTGGTAACAAGTATCATAAAATAATTGTTTGCACATTCGTTGCTTTTAATGATAGCTGTTGTACCACCCTAGAGCTAACGTGAAGATCACTATTATTTGTTTGTTTACTCCATTTCAGTTAAATTTGCTCAATCTCTAATGATACTATGAATGTACTTCGAGAATCTGCTGTGCTGAGTTCTGCAACTTTACCAGTCCAACCAATGACAACCGGACTACCCGACAATAATCGCTTGCGATTGTTTTCTGGTTCTGCTAACATGGCATTATCCCAAGAAGTGGCTCGTTACCTGGGAATGGACTTGGGTCCGATGATTCGCAAAAGATTTGCGGACGGAGAACTGTATGTTCAAATCCAAGAATCAATTCGCGGTTGTGATGTCTATTTAATTCAGCCATGTTGTCAACCCGTTAATGACCATTTAATGGAATTACTAATTATGATAGATGCCTGTCGTCGAGCTTCTGCACGACAGATAACAGCAGTAATTCCCTATTATGGTTATGCTCGCGCTGACAGAAAAACCGCCGGAAGAGAATCAATCACTGCTAAGTTAGTCGCTAACTTGATCACAGAGGCTGGTACTAATCGAGTTCTGGCTATGGATTTACACGCAGCGCAAATACAGGGTTATTTCGATATCCCCTTTGATCATGTCTATGGTTCACCAGTAATTCTGGATTATCTCATTAGCAAAGAACTACAGGATATTGTTGTTGTTTCCCCGGACGTGGGTGGAGTAGCACGGGCCAGAGCATTTGCCAAAAAGTTAAATGATGCACCACTGGCAATTATTGACAAACGCCGTCAGGCTCATAATGTCGCCGAAGTATTAAATATTATTGGTGATGTTAAAGGTAAAACCGCTATATTAGTAGATGACATGATTGATACTGGTGGTACGATTACTGAAGGAGCTAAGTTACTGCGTCAAGAAGGAGCAAGTCAGGTATATGCCTGTGCTACTCATGCTGTGTTTTCTCCACCAGCAATTGAGAGGTTATCCAGTGGGGTATTTGAGGAAGTCATAGTCACTAACACTATTCCCATTCCTGAAAACAACCGCTTCCCCCAATTAGTTACGCTTTCAGTCGCTAATCTACTTGGAGAAGCAATTTGGCGCATTCACGAAGATACCTCACTCAGTAGTTTATTCCGTTAATCAACAAATAAATATAAATATCAATTTATGAAGGATGAAACGGTTCGTTCTTCATTTTTTGTATCTCGCTAGTATTTCTAATATAGCAGTGCTTTGGTTAAATGTTACGTTACGGAAATAGGTTCAGATTGGGTGGTTGGTTTATGCAATCCTAGGTTAAACATGATGTATTTATTGCTGCTATTGCTGATGTGGATATTACTGTGATAATTAGTAGGCGATCGCGGGCTGGAAGTATTGATATTCAAGATGCTATAATGGTATACCAGCAGTTAAAAAATGATCTCCAATCTGAATATTATTAGCTTTTGGCTTACTGTTGATTAACCCTCACGACCACTCTTCAAGCTAAACCATGGTCTTGATATTTATTATCAAAATAATAATATTTGTGGCAATTACGCTATAATTATTAAAGGTTCGTTACAGAACTGGCAAAGTATCCCCACTTCTGTTAAAAGACCCCAGCCCAAGACTTCTTCTAAAAACCCTCAAGTTTACCACAACCATCTATGACGCTCCCAATTCGTAACGTCGCCATTATCGCCCACGTTGACCATGGTAAGACCACCCTAGTTGATGCTCTCCTCAAACAGTCCGGCATTTTCCGCGAAGGCGAAGACGTTCCGGATTGTGTCATGGACTCGAACGCTTTGGAGCGGGAACGAGGCATTACTATTCTTTCTAAAAATACAGCGGTTCGCTACAAAGAAACTCTCATCAATATTGTTGATACCCCTGGACACGCTGACTTCGGCGGGGAGGTAGAGCGGGTACTCGGTATGGTGGACGGTTGTTTGCTCATTGTTGATGCCAATGAAGGTCCAATGCCCCAAACCCGCTTTGTACTTAAAAAAGCTTTGGAAAAAGGTCTGCGGCCTATTGTCGTGATTAACAAAATTGATCGCGGACAAGCTGACCCCCACGTTGCTGTTGACAAGGTTTTGGATCTGTTCTTAGAATTAGGGGCGGATGAAGACCAATGTGACTTTAAATACCTATTTGCCTCCGGGATGGCAGGTTTCGCTAAAGAAAGTTTAGAAGCGGAATCAGTAGATATGCAGCCTCTATTTGATGCGGTTCTCCGCCATGTCCCCGCACCTGTGGGAGACCCTAATAAACCTCTGCAACTGCAAGTTACTACTCTCGATTATTCTGAATATTTAGGACGAATTGTCATTGGTAAAATCCACAATGGTACTATCCGCGCCGGACAACAAGCGGCTCTAGTAACAGAAAGTGGTAATATTGTCAAGGGTAAAATTACCAAATTAATGGGATTTGAAGGTTTAAGACGGGTAGATATGGAAGAAGCTACCCCAGGTTATATTGTAGCAGTTGCTGGTTTTGCTGATGCTTACATCGGTGAAACTATTACAGATCCTAATGAACCCCTGGCTTTACCCTTAATTAAGGTAGATGAACCAACTTTACAAATGACCTTCTGGGTGAATGATTCCCCTTTTGCAGGTCAAGAGGGTAAACTGGTAACATCTCGCCAAATACGCGATCGCTTATTCCGGGAATTAGAAACTAATGTGGCATTGCGCGTTGAAGAAACGGACTCTCCTGATAAATTTTTAGTTTCCGGTCGTGGTGAATTACACTTAGGGATATTAATAGAAACCATGCGCCGTGAGGGTTTTGAATTTCAAGTATCTCAGCCGCAGGTAATTTATCGTACAGTTAACGGTCAGCCTTGCGAACCTTTTGAACTTCTGGCTTTAGACGTTCCCGCCGATGCTGTTGGTAGCTGTATCGAACGGTTGGGACAACGAAAAGCGGAAATGCAAGATATGCAGCCCGGAGGTGGAGACCGCACCCAATTAGAATTTATCGTTCCTGCCCGTGGTTTAATTGGTTTCCGAGGTGAATTCATGCGAATGACTCGCGGTGAAGGTATCATGAACCATAGCTTCCTTGATTATCGTCCACTTTCTGGCGATATTGAAGCCCGCAACAAAGGCGTTTTAATCTCCTTTGAAGAAGGTGTTTCTACCTTCTACGCCATGAAAAACTGTGAAGATAGAGGCGCATTCTTTATCAGTCCTGGAACTAAGGTTTACAGAGGTATGATTATTGGTGAACATAATCGTCCCCAAGACCTAGAATTGAACGTTTGTAAAACCAAGCAGTTAACTAACCATCGCGCGGCGGGTGGTGATGAACTTGTGCAGTTACAAGCACCCATAGATATGAGTTTGGAACGAGCGTTAGAATACATTGCTCAAGATGAATTAGTCGAGGTAACACCGGAATCTATTCGTCTCCGCAAAATGTCCAAGAAATTGGTCAAACGCTAATATCTGTAGGGGTGGGGTTTTCCCACCCTGATTTATTAATCTGCGTTGATTCAGAAAGATAACTTTTTCAAATATCCATTTTTATAAAATTTCCACTTTTGCAATAGTCAGTTGCTATTCTCAATAATCTTGAGAATATTATCAATAATTTTACGGAAATAGGTTTTTTCAGCCATTGATATTGACATTTTTTTCTGCTATTATTTAGTTATGATCCAAAGGGGTTATATTTTTATTTTTTTTTATTTTTTAATCTGACTCTGTGTATGGAGCATTTTAAATGTATTTTATATAACTATTCTATACACAGAGAAAAGAGGTTAAAAGGTTAAATTAAATATTTAAATCCTTTAAAGCTAAACGAATTTGCTCTAAGCGGGTGCGGTTGACACCAAAATCAGAATCTCCAACACGAGATGAGGAACGGATATGAATTAGCGACTCATTGCTAGGGAAATAAAACTCTAGATCATCAACAAATTTGAAAATGCGGCTTTTAGAAATAGCATGAATATAATTATCTGCTTGTTCTATAACTTCTGTGCGGGGAACAACAGTGAGAACTTTTAGCAAGGTTTCTCTAGCTTGATCTCGCGCTACATGATAAGTAATGGGTTGAATAGTGTGTTTAGTATCAGCATTTTGACTAACAACACAGTTAGGAGAAGTTGGACAAGGTTTCAAAGAACCTGACTCCACTCCCAAGCTAGAAGCCCAACTAGTCCCAGGAACTATTAAAATCATCATCAGAGCTAGAAATAGCGAAAAAATAATATTTTGTAGTCGGTTGATAGTTGTTAAATTGGACATTATTTGTTTGATGTTATATGCTGCAACTTCAGCTATTTTATTAGCTTGAGATACATTTTGGCAAGTTAGGCAAATTTGAATTTTCACGATTTTACTAGCTTTGGTATGTATTGTCTCGCTTTTTTCAATAAGGCACAGCAGGAGTTTATCACGGATCTAGTTGCAGATAATATAAGTGTATTTGGGTGGAAATATGAATATTTTTTCATATATACGGTGACAAAAAAGATGATATAAGTTTAATTAAAGCACCATTGGAGTTTTACGAAAAACTCATAAGTTTTTTAAATATTTTTTTTTAAAAAAATCCCACTATCATGTTTATCGAGAATATAGCTAGTTCATTCTCAATAATATTGAGAATACTATCAATAATTGAACGAAGTTACTAGGGTATTGACCTCTTGACTTTTTATGCTATTATTGAGGTGTAAAATCCGAGGGTTTTTTATATCTAAAATTAACCTTGGATATTCGTTTGTCCTAATTCTGATCCTCACTTGAGTTCGTCCATGGATACGCTTGTAATATCTTTAATGTAGGGGTGAGCAATTGCCCCTACATTCCTAAGAACGTTTCTACAATTGTGAGTTATTTCACAGCAACTAATTCCTTATTAAAGAAAGCTTGTAAAACTGTTGCTGCAATTTGGTCACCAGTCAAGCCTAATTCTGTGTAAGATTGGTCAGGTGTGGCATGATCTACCAAAATATCAGGTACACCAATTCGTTTGACAGGAACTAGAATATCAGCATCAAGTAAAACTTCAGCTACCGCAGAACCAAAACCACCCATTAAACAACCTTCTTCCAAAGTGACAACCCGGCCAATTTGTTTAGCCAATGGTAAAATCAAATCGGTATCTAAAGGCTTGACAAAACGGGCATTAATTACAGTAGCTTCAATCCCATGTTCGCTGAGAATTTGGGCAGCTTGCATTCCTGGGTAGACCATTGTACCATAGCCGACGATTAAAACATCGTCACCTTGACGGATAATTTCCCCCTTACCGATTTCCAAAGCTTCCCAACCTTCTTCCATTAAAGGGACACCGTGACCATTACCACGGGGAAAGCGCATAGAAATAGGTCCATCTGTGTAGTTAATGCCAGTAACCACCATCCGTTGTAATTCTGCTTCGTCCTTGGGAGCCATTACCACCATATTGGGAATACAACGTAGATAAGCAATATCATACATACCTTGGTGGGTCGGACCATCAGCACCAACAATACCTGCCCGATCTAAACAGAAGAATACGGGTAGGTTTTGAATACAAACATCGTGAATAATTTGGTCATAAGCACGTTGTAAGAAAGTGGAATAGATAGCAGCGACAGGACGCATACCTTCACAAGCTAAACCTGCGGCTAAAGTCACAGCGTGTTGTTCCGCAATTCCTACATCAATATACTGATGAGGTAGTTTAGCTTGTAGTTTATCTAAACCCGTACCAGTAGCCATTGCAGCTGTGATACCGACGATTTGGGGATTTTGTTCCGCCAATTTAACTAGGGTGTGAGAAAAGACCTTAGCGTAAGCAGGAGGTTTAGGTTTACTAGAAGGAATTGCTTTACCAGTAGCCAAATTAAAGGGAGTTTGGGCATGATATCCTACTTGGTCCTTTTCCGCTATTTCATAGCCTTTACCCTTAGTTGTGACTACGTGAACCAAAACAGGACCAGTAATTTGATGTGCTTGTTGGAATGTAGTAATTAACTCCTCTAAATTATGTCCGTCAATTGGACCCATATAGGTAAAACCCAATTCTTCAAAAACCGCACCTACTTTAGGAACTGCTAAACGCTTCATTCCTTCTTTAATGCGTTCTAGTTCTGGGGAAAGAGACTCACCCACAAAAGGAAGATGTTTTAACTGTTCTTCAATACCATCTGAGAGAAACTGTACTGGTGGACTCAGACGCATTTTATTGAGATAACGAGGAATTGCACCTACATTGGGAGAAATAGACATCTCATTGTCGTTAAGAACCACCAGGAGATTAGTTTTTGGCAGGTGACCAGCGTGGTTAATAGCTTCTAAAGCCATACCTCCAGTTAAAGCACCGTCACCAATGACAGCAACGGCTTTAAATTTTTCCCCTTTCAAGTCACGGGCTAAAGCCATACCCAAGGCAGCGGAAATACTTGTAGAAGCGTGTCCTGCACCAAAATGATCAAATTTATTCTCGCAGCGTTTAAGATAACCTGCAACGCCGTCTTTTTGGCGGAGAGTGTCGAAGTTGCTGTAGCGTCCGGTGATTAGTTTGTGAGGATAAGCTTGATGACCGACATCCCATATTACCTTATCCCGGTCTAAATCTAAGGTTTGGTAAAGCCCTAGTGTTAATTCTACCACACCCAAACCAGGACCCAAATGCCCGCCAAAGGCGGCTACGGTTTGTAAATGCTTCTCACGAATTTGACGAGCAATTTGTTCTAACTGTCGAATTGACAAACCATGCAACTGGTTAGGATGGGTGATTTCACTCAAGTGCATATTATCAGCTTTTCCTCTCTAACTCTTCTTTTGGCATAATTTTATTATCCCACTTCCGGTGGCCTCTAAAATCTGACGTGATGACAACGGGTACGACAGGACTCGAACCTGTGACCGTCCGCTTAGAAGGCGGATGCTCTATCCAACTGAGCTACGTACCCATGAAGCCTTCACCATTATATCTAATATTCTCCAAATAGGCAAGAGGAAATTTTAAATTTCCTGATTCCAGTCAGAAGATGCAAGTGATTGGTGAGTTGAGGTACACTAGGAAACAAAATAGATCCGATATTCAGATATATTGTGATGTTAAGGAGTAATTGCCTATGAATATAATATAAATTAAATGCAACTCCCGAATTTTACTCTGGTTTTGTATCCAGGTTAATGGCAAATTATCTTTCTCAAATAATTAAGTAATTATACCCTATGGTAATGCTCTAAAGAAAACTACATATTCTTTATCAACAAAGCCCTTGTGAGGAGTATTCTAAGTGTTTATTGGCGTGTGATTCCGGTCCATAGTTCTAGAATACGAAGTATCATTGAGTATTCAACGCCAAGACCGTGGACGCAAACAAACTTAACAAATTTTGGTGTCTACCGTGAGAAAACTAACAGATTCTGACAAACAAGAAATTCTCAAGTTATATCGAGAAAGTGCGGAAACAACTTCCACTTTAGCAGAACGCTATGGTGTGAGCAATTCCACAATTAGCAGACTGCTCAAAAGTACCTTACCAGAAGAGGAATACGAATATCTCGTATCTTTAAAACGCGCTGCTAGAACCCCTGAGGGTAGAGCGCAGGTAAGTTATGATCAGTTACCGCTGTTGAACCAACCACTATTGCTATTAGAAGCGTCTACCGGCTTGAGCAGTGGTGAGGAGTTATCAACGCCAGAACCGGAAAAGCTGATCATAGCAGCAAAAGTAGATGGTGATCCTGATTTTCCTGAAGATATTCCGGCTAATAGGCGGGTAAAAACACGCTCCTCAGCGGTGGAACAACCCCAGCCTCCGGTCATAAAAGAATCTCCAGTTATCAAGGAACTGGAAATTGTCAGACATAAGCCCACAGAAACGCCAATTATTCCCAAACCTAAGTTGGAGGTGCAAACTCGACGTTCACAGCCAAGTCTGTTTGCGGAAATTTTGGATGAAGATTTGCTGGATGAACCTGATGATTTAGATGATGATGATTTAGATGATGATTTGTATGATGATGAGGAGGACTTTGAGGACGAGGACTATGAAGCTCCCAAACCTCTGGTTACTAGACGGAAAAATGGAGAAGCATCTGTTCAAGTTTTACCATTGTCAGTTGCCCATTTACCAAAAACCTGCTATTTAGTAATTGACCGCTCTGCGGAATTAATTACCCGGCCACTCAAGGATTTTGGTGATTTAGGTCTCATTCCCAGTCTGGAAAATCAACAGAAAACTCTGCCCATTTTTGATAATCATAGAGTAGCTAAACGCTTTTCGACAAAGCGCGATCGCGTTATCAAAGTTCCTGACAGTCAAGTTCTTCATAAGGCTAGTAACCATCTACAAGCCAAGGGAATTACGCGACTGTTAATTGATGGTCAGGTTTACTCATTGTCCTTAGTTTAAAGACAATGGTGATATTTGCTGGTTGGAGTAGTTTTCTACTCTAACCGCTGCTTTATAAAATTGCCGCAAAACGATTAGATAAATCAATAATATCCTGTTGGCGAGCAATTTTTTCAACCCATTCCGGGGGAATATTTTCTATACCGTAATAAATTCCCGCTAACCCACCAGTCACTGCAGCCGTAGTATCTGTATCTCCCCCTAAATTAACAGCTTTGAGAACTGACTCAGTGTAAGATGAGCTAGTTAATAAACACCAAATAGATGCTTCTAGAGTATCAATTACATAACCGCCTGAATTAATTTGGTTATCAGGTAATTCGGCAATTTTACCGCGTTGATCTAAAATGGTAATTTATGTCAATGATCAGGCTGGCCTCTGATCATGTTATTATTAAAATAATATTCATAATTCCGACCAAATTCAAGTAGTTTAATT
The DNA here is from genome assembly GCF_014696755.1 of Anabaena sp. FACHB-1391. Classification (NCBI taxonomy): domain Bacteria; kingdom Bacillati; phylum Cyanobacteriota; class Cyanophyceae; order Nostocales; family Nostocaceae; genus Anabaena; species Anabaena sp. FACHB-1391. Next base: position 127,172 of record NZ_JACJQS010000007.1, read on the forward strand.
AGCCCAATAAGTGCTATTAATTGCCTAATTTCGGTTTCATCTACCGCTTTATTCAGAAACGTATCTACCGTAATGGTTAACTCTGCTGCTTCTTTTGTTACTAACCGTAAACCTTCTAAAGTAGAAGGTATCAAAGAAAATAGTAACTTTTTGCGTGAACCCGTGGCTACTGAAATCCTTCAGGATACCACCCACTTTAGTGAAGACGCAATTCAGATTCTCAAGTTCCATGGTTCTTATCAACAAGATAACCGTGATAACCGCGTCAAGGGACAGGAAAAAGATTACCAAATGATGCTGCGGACAAAAAGTCCCGGTGGGTTAATACCACCACAGCTATATTTAGCCTTGGATAAACTGGCTGATGAATATGGTAATCATACCCTCAGAGCCACTACTCGCCAAGGTTTTCAATTACATGGTATCTTAAAAAAGAACCTGAAAACGGCGATCGCTACAATTATCCAGAATCTTGGTTCAACTTTGGGTGCTTGTGGTGACATTAACCGCAATGTTATGGCTCCTCCAGCCCCCTTTAAAAATCGCTCAGAATACCAATATGCTTGGGAATATGCCCAAAATATCGCTGATTTGCTTTCTCCCCAAACTGGCGCTTATTATGAGATTTGGTTAGATGGGGAAAAAGCCATTAGCGCCGAAGAACATCCAGATGTCAAAGCAGCGCGACAAAGTAACGGTAATGGTACTATTTTTCATGATTCCGTAGAACCTATCTATGGAACTCATTATATGCCCCGGAAATTTAAAGTTTGCGTGACGGTTCCTGGGGATAATTCCGTTGATTTATATTCCCAAGATTTGACCTTGGTAGTAATTACCAATAAAAAAGGTGCATTAGCAGGATTTAATATCTTCGCTGGTGGTGGTTTGGGTAGAACCCATAACAAAGAGGAAACCTTTGCCAGAATTGCTGATCCCATTGGCTACGTAGGCAAAAATGATGTATATAATCTGGTGAAAGCTATAATTGCTACACAGCGAGATTATGGTGATCGCACGGACAGACGACACGCAAGACTAAAATACTTAATTAATGATTGGGGTGTAGATAAATTCCGCACCAAGGTAGAAGAATACTTTGGTAAACCTCTCGAACCGTTTAAACCTCTAATCCAGTTTAAATATAAAGACTTTCTCGGCTGGAATGAACAGGGAGATGGTAAGCTCTTTGTAGGTATTTCCATTGATAACGGGCGTGTAAAAGATGATGAGACATTGCAACTCAAAACCGCTTTGCGGACAATTGTTGAACAATTTAATCTCCCCATTCGCTTAACAGGTAATCAAAACCTGATTTTTTACGATATTGCACCGGAGCATAAGGAAGCCATTCAAGAGATTCTCGACAACTGCGGCGTTGTAGCAGATCCCAACCAAATAGCAGCATTAACACGCTATGCTATGGCTTGTCCGGCTTTACCTACCTGCGGTTTAGCAATTACAGAATCAGAACGAGCCATTCCCGAAATTTTAACAAGAATCCGGGCTTTATTAGATCAACTGGGTTTACAAAAAGACCATTTTGTGGTCAGGATGACTGGATGCCCTAATGGTTGCGCTCGTCCTTATATGGCAGAATTAGGTTTTGTGGGTAGTGGTGTGGAATCTTATCAAGTGTGGTTAGGTGGTTCACCAAATCAAACTCGTTTAGCCCAACCTTTTGTGGAAAAACTGCATCACAATGATATTGAAAGTTTCCTAGAACCGATTTTTGTTTTCTTTAAAAAATCCCGCACACCCAAAGAAAGTTTTGGCGATTTTTGTGACAGAATGGGTTTTGATGCCATTAGGGAATTTGTGGCTAATTACACACCAGGAGATCCTACTAGCAGCGGTAAATCACGTCATAGGGTAAGTCTACGGGATGATTTTTATCAGCAACTCAAGGAAACTGCTGAAAAACAATCGCGGCCGATGACTGATTTAGTACATGAGGCTTTGGAGAAGTATTTCCAAGATTCATAAGTAGATAAGTAGATATTCTCACGCAAAGACGCAAATTTTTTGCGTGGGATTAGATTAATGATGGTATGGTTTTTATTGCAGAGATGCTAAGATTCACCAGGAAGGAAAGATATATGCAAAAACTCTTAATTACGGGTGTTAGCGGTTTTCTAGGTTGGCATCTTTGCCAATTAGCAAAACGAGAATGGGAAGTTTATGGTACATATTATAGCCATTTTTTAGAAATACCTGATATCAAAATGGTGAAGGTGAATTTGACTAACTTCCAGGAATTAAAGGGCTTATTTAATCATATCAAACCCGATGCAGTAATTCACGCAGCAGCCCAATCTCAACCTAATTATTGTCAAATAAATCCCCAGGAATCCTATAATATCAATGTTACGGCATCTTGTGATCTGGCTGGACTTTGTGCGGATAATTCTTTACCTTTTGCTTTTACCTCTACTGACTTGGTTTTTGATGGTTTAAATGCACCTTATAGAGAAATAGATTCAGTATCTCCGGTAAATATTTACGGTGAGCAAAAAGTTGCGGCTGAAGCAGGTATATTAAAAGTATATCCCCAAGGGGCTATTTGTCGAATGCCGTTAATGTTTGGCAAGGAAACACCGACAGCAAAAAGCTTTATTCAGCAATTTATGCAAGTATTGAAAGAGGGAAAAGAACTCAATTTATTTATAGATGAATTTCGCACTCCGGTTAGTGCAAATACAGCCTCCAAAGGTTTATTGTTAGCTTTAAAAAAGGTGCATGGGATTATTCATTTAGGTGGAAAAGAAAGAATTTCTCGTTATGATTTTGGGAAAATATTAGCTGAAATCTGGCAATTTCCAGATGATCAATTAAAATCCTGTTTTCAAGAAGATGTGAAAATGGCAGCACCTAGACCAAAAGATGTTTCTTTAGATAGTTCAAAGGCTTTTGCTTTAGGTTATAATCCATTATCTGTGCGCGAGGAATTAGAAATATTAAAATCATATTAAGTAGGTTGGCGTTAAAAATTGTCGTTATGACAAGGGAACTCTTAACAGGGAACTCTTAACAGGTTTTGGGAAACTTTACTTTTCGTTACTTATGTCGGTTTTTTTCCGTTCACCTACTTAAAATCATATTAAAATCTCTGGCTGTCAATAAAATGTAAATAAAAAAAATGAGTAAAAATCTTCAAGGGAAAATAGCCTTAGTTACAGGTGCTACTAGAGGTATTGGTAAGGGAATTGCTGTGGGTTTAGGTGAAGCAGGTGCTACTGTGTATATTACCGGGCGCACTTTTGAACCCAATAATTATGAGCATTTTGGCGGTAGTTTACGGGAAACTGAAACCGCTGTTATCGAAGCTGGTGGGGTTTGTATTCCTGTACAAGTTGATCATAGTGATGATGAGCAAATTCGTCAACTTTTTGCACGTATTGAGAGCGAACAAAATGGTCAATTAGATATTTTAGTTAATAATGTTTATGGCGGAGTACAAGCATTAAGAACAGCCTTTGGTAAGCCGTTTTGGGAATCAGAACCGGGTTTTTGGGATGCTGCTAATAATGTAGGTTTAAGAAGTCATTATGTGGCTAGTATTTATGCTGCAAGAATGATGACCAAACGCAAAAAAGGGGTTATTTTTACTATTTCTTCCTGGGGAGGAATGTCTTATATTTTTAGTGTTCCTTATGGTGTGGGAAAAAGTGCTTGTGATAGATTAGCCGCAGATATGGCTAAGGAATTAAAACAATATAATGTAAGTTCTCTGGCTATTTATCCGGGTATTGTGGGTACGGAACAGATTACAAATTTTGCCAAAGAACAGAGTTCAGAAAATGGTAATTCTTCATTATTTGCTGATGGTTATAATTGGGAAACACCATTATTTACTGGCAGAGCGATCGCTAGTTTAGCATCTGATGCTAATATTATCAAGTATACAGGTAAAATTCAAATTGTCGCTGAAGTTGCCAAGAGATATGGAATTGTAGATCAAAATGGTAATCGTCCTGTATCTTTACGTTCTTTGCGGTTTATTTTACCAATGGCTATACCTTTTTTAAGAAATTATGCTTGGTTAATTCCTGATTTCACCATACCTTGGTTTGTGATTTTCTTCTTGATGATTGGTAGTAGGTTTTAGGAATTGGGATTTTTTACAAGAGTCTATTGTGATCTTAATTTTTAGGGAAATAGTATACAATGAATAAAAAGTCCTCAAGTAGTGGATAAAATCATGGTTAACCAACTTTTAATCAATGATATTGATAATTGTGATGTACCAGATGTCAACCTGCTAGTCACCGAAGATGATACACCCGTGGATAATCTCGCATCGGCTAAACAACAACGTCTTTTAGTTGGTTCTCTTTACAGTGCTTTTAAAAATCAGGTTTTTTTAGCTGAAGCCAATTTTGGTATTTATCATACTTATGGTGAACCCGCTATAGTTCCTGATGTATTTATCAGTTTTGATGTTGAAGTTCCTGAAAATTGGTGGGAAAAACAAAACCGTTGTTACCTAGTTTGGAAATTTGGTAAATCACCCGAAGTTGTCATCGAAATTGTCTCTAATCAAAAAGGTGAGGAATTAGCGAATAAACTGAAAATCTATGAACAAATGCGGGTATCTTACTATATTGTCTATGACCCAAATCAACAATTAGGAGAACAGGTTTTAAGAATTTACACTCTCAAAGCTAGACGTTATGTAGAAACGACAAACAACTGGTTAGATGAGATTGGATTAGGTATAACTTTATGGACAGGAGAATTTGAAGGTAGACATAGTTCTTGGTTGCGTTGGTGTTACGAAGATGGTACAATTTTAGCGACCGGTGATGAACGCGCTCAATTATTAGCGGAAAGATTAAAGGCTTTGGGTGTAGATCCTGATAGTATTTAAAGGTGATTAAGTAAGGGTAAATCGCAATGCTAAACCCTTGCGAATGGGGATTTAAGGATTTTTTTTGTCTGAATCAGGATAACCAGGATTAAAAGATTTATGGCTAACGCCACGCTTCGCTATCAGGACGTTGTTGTTTGATTGTCTATGAGAAGTACAGATTTTAGGATGTTAGATAATAAATTATCCGTTAAATTATTTGTTGTTATTTGTTGACTGTTGGTGTAACTGTATTTTATAATATCTCAATATTCACAGACAATTAAAATTTCAGCATTCCACCAACAATTTACAAATTACCATCCTGTACCTCCTTTAATTTGGTGCTAATTATTAATTTCCAGAAAATGGAAAACGCAAACATAAGAGAGGTCTTACTTGTTGAATAGTTTCAAAATCACGATCATTATGAATTAGGGTTAGCTGGGTTTCTATTGCTATTTGGGTAATACAACAATCTATACTACTTCTAACAGTTAAACCTTGTCTTTGTAAATCATAATAAATTCGTGCTGCGAAAACCCAAGTATTATCAGTTGCTTCAAGATAGTCTTGTTCTTGCAGGTAGGTTTACAATAACATCCACTCCCTTTCATCCCGACAACCTTGTAATAATTCCATCTGGGTAAATCGAGTCAGAAAGATATTTTCATCTTTGATAAGTGTCTGGAGATTTTGACGTGCAACTCCTGTTTTATCGCGTAAAACATTCATCCAAACGGAAGTATAAATCAGAAACATTTCGATTTTCTCGCAATGCTTTGTAATCGTAGTCAGGAGTAAATTGAATTTGTCCACTTAAATCAAGTAAGTTCCGCTTTTTACGAGCGCGAATTAGTTCTTGTAATGCTAGATGAATTAATTCTTTTTTGGTTCGCACGTTAGTTAAACGAAATGCTTCTTCTATTAACCCGTCGTCAAGTTCAATATTGGTTCGCATGATGTTGAGGTAGATTATGTGTATGGATATGTGTATTATACACTATATTCCAGCAACAACCTACAAATTACCATCCTGTACATCCTCAAATCCTGGACATCCTGATTTTGACAAAAAATATGAATCGAATATTTTAATTATGTTGGGTTGCGTTCCTGAATCTAAGCTACGAATTACTAATATATGGATTCAGGTTTCCAAGGATTAATAATAGAAATACCACATCCTTCAAAATCAGTAACATTGCGCGTTACTATAGTTGCTTTATGAGTGTAACAAATAGCAGCAATTTGAGCATCAGGTTGAGAAATTGGAGTACCATTTTGTCGTCGTCCAGATGCAATATGAGCAAATGCTACAGCAGCATTTTGATCAAACGCTAGAACTCGTCCAGCGAAATCTTCAGAAAACATTAGTTGTGCTGTTTGACTAAGTTGTTCTCGTCGTTTTCCTCCTGGAAGCAAAGCAATACCATAGAGAATTTCTGCTTGAGTAATTGTTGTAGTAAACAAACTCATTAAAGGTTGTGCTGCTACCCATTGACGAACTATTGCTGATTTTTGAGTTTTCATTAGTTCGGAAATGACGTTTGTATCAAGAATAATCATTTTCTAATCTGCAAATATTGACACTGTGCGAATCGCTTCTCTCTCTATTTCTGGTAATTCCAAATCTTCAAAATTGGCAAAGCGTTTTTCAATCAGAGTTGCTAAATTAATCGGATTTTCAGGATTTTCTGTGAGAACAAGACGGAGAATTTCTGTAATTTCTTGTTCTAGAGAATGTCCATGTTTTTCGGCTCGTTTTTGTAACTGATTTTTTAGATCATCATCAAGATTGAAAAGTGTAATATTAGTCATAATCAATTTAGAGTTAAAGGATATGTTTATTATACACTATTTTGTCTGAATCAGGATAACCAGGATTACGGGATTTACAGGATGTTGTTGTTGGATTGTCTATGAGAAGTAGAGATTTTAGGATGTTAGATAATAAATTGTCCGTTAAATTATTTGTTGTTATTTGTTGACTGTTGGTGTAACTGTATTTTATAATACTTCAATATTCACTACATCCTTTTGAAAATCAATAATTTTTTGACTTTTGACCTTTGACTTCCCGAAGGGTGTCCTGGACATCCTGATATGGCTTGCGCCACGCTACGCTATCAGACAATGACAATTTCAGCATCCCACCAATACTTTCAGTGACTTGTACGTAAGCCATAAGAGTAAAAAGATTCAAGTAAAATAATTATAAATTAAATACTTGCTTTTAAATTCGCATTTTGCTAAGATTATTTTAAAGCCTTTTTAAGGCCTTTTAATTAATTCACTTATTGATTGAATGTAAGAGGTAAGTATCATGTTGATTGCAAAATGTATTGTAAAATGTAGAGGAAAACCATACATATATGCGGATTATTTCAGAAACCAAACTTAAAAAAGCTTGTGAAAAGCACTCTGATGCCGAATCTAGCATACAAGCCTGGAAGAAGCTTGTAAAGGAGCAAGACTGGAAGAGTTTTAGTGAAATAAAAGCTAGTTCCGTTTTTGCACCTGACTTAGTTAAAAACTTTGTTATTTTTGACATTGGAGGAAATAAGTATCGGTTAATAACTTGTATTAACTATAAGACCAAAGTCATATATATCCGTGATTTTCTTACTCATGCAGAATATGATAGGGATAAATGGAAAGACGATGAATGGTTTAATAGCTAATACTAATGAGGATTGATGAATTAGGTAAAACAAAGATTGTATTATTCAATCTTAGTCCTAATATTTTTAGTCCTAATATTTAAGTAAATAAAACCATAATGAACGAATGTTGAATCATCACAGCAGCTATACACAATTACTTGTATCTTTCCCCCCACGTCCTATAAAGAATGAAGAAGATTTAGAAAAAATTCAAGCAGTTGTTGATAATCTACTTGATAAGGGGGAACTAACAGAGGAAGAAGAAGACTATTTGGATTTACTGGGAATTTTAATTTATGAATATGAGGAAAAACAAAATCTGATTCCAGATATCTATGGAGTAGAACTTTTAAAAGTTTTAATTGCGGAGTTAAATCTGAAACAAAAAGATTTAGTTCCTATTTTTAAAACAGAGTCAATTGTTTCCGATGTACTTAAAAACAAGCGTAAATTAACAGTTGAACATATTGAAAAGCTGGCAAAGTTTTTCAATATTTCAGCCGCCGTATTCTTTCCAAAAAATTCATCAGAAAGAGATTTTTTAGAAGTAGCATAACGCACTATTTCAATAACAAAATCAAAATCGTGCGTTACATTTCATTAACGCACCCTACAATTAACTATCTCTGTCTGATAGCGTAGCGTGGCGCAAGCCATATCAGGATGTCCAGGATTACGGGATTTATGGCTAACGCCACGCTTCGCTATCAGGATGTTGTTGTTTGATTGTCTATGAGAAGTACAGATTTTAGGATGTTAGATAATAAATTATCCGTTAAATTATTTGTTGTTATTTATTGACTATTGGTGTAACTGTATTTTATAATATCTCAATTTTATAATATCTCAATATTCACAGACAATTACAATTTCAGCATCCCACCAACAACCTATAAATCACAATCATGTAAATCCATGAACACACCTAATACCCAAAATAAAAAATTAGATGAAATCACATATATCATTAATGGCTGTGCAATGAAAATACACCGAACTTTGGGAAATGGTTTTCAGGAGGTTATTTATCAAAGATGTATGGAAATTGAATTGCAAAAAGCAGGTTTAGGTTTTGGAAGAGAGGTACAACAAGTAATTTATTATGAGGGAATTGAAGTAGGAACAAGAAGGGCAGATTTTATAGTTGAAAATCAGGTTGTGGTGGAGTTGAAAGCGATAATTAATTTAGAAGATGTTCATTTAGCGCAAGCGAAAAATTATTTGGTAGCTTATAATTTTCCTGTGGGTTTATTGATTAATTTTGGTGCGTTAAAGTTGGAATATAAGAAGGTGTTTAATCCTAGATATCGGGTTTAAGTTGTCTGAATCAGGATAACCAGGATTTTAGGATTTACAGGATGTGGTTTTTTATTTGAGGTGGGGATTTTGAGGGTATTTTTTGTCTGAATCAGGATAACCAGGATTTTAGGATTTACAGGATGTGGTTTTTTATTTGAGGTGGGGATTTTGAGGATTTTTTTGTCTGAATCAGGATATCCAGGATTTTAGGATTTACAGGATGTGGTTTTTTATTTGAGGTGGGGATTTTGAGGATTTTTTTGTCTGAATCAGGATATCCAGGATTTTAGGATTTACAGGATGTTGTTGTTTATTTGAAGTAGGGATTTTGAGGGTATTTTTTGTCAGAATCAGGATATCCAGGATTTAAGGATTTACAGGATGTTGTTGTTTATTTGAAGTAGGGATTTTGAGGGTATTTTTTGTCAGAATCAGGATATCCAGGATTTAAGGATTTACAGGATGTTGTTGTTTATTTGAAGTAGGGATTTTGAGGGTATTTTTTGTCAGAATCAGGATATCCAGGATTTAAGGATTTACAGGATGTTGTTGTTTATTTGAAGTGGGGATTTTGAGGGTATTTTTTGTCTGAATCAGGATAACCAGGATTAAAGGATTTACAGGATGTTGTTGTTTATTTGAAGTGGGGATTTTGAGGGTATTTTTTGTCTGAATCAGGATAACCAGGATTAAAGGATTTACAGGGTGTTGTTGTTTATTTGAAGTGGGGATTTTGAGGGTATTTTTTGTCTGAATCAGGATAACCAGGATTAAAGGATTTACAGGGTGTTGTTGTTTATTTGAAGTGGGGATTTTGAGGGTATTTTTTGTCTGAATCAGGATAACCAGGATTAAAGGATTTACAGGGTGTTGTTGTTTATTTGAAGTGGGGATTTTGAGGGTATTTTTTGTCTGAATCAGGATAACCAGGATTAAAGGATTTACAGGGTGTTGTTGTTTTATTATCTATGAGAAATAGATACTTTAGGATAATTGATAAGATAAATTATCTGTTAAATTATTAAATTATCTGCTGTTACTTCTTGACTATTACTATAACTGTATTTTATCATCTTTCAATATTCACAGATAATTCATCAATAACAATCTGTCTGAATCAGGATAACCAGGATTAGAGGATTTACAGCACTTCCCGGTGTTATGAGGTACAGTAACAACAATTAGTGAACCAATTTTTTAAATGTTGAGGATTCATCAAATCGAGAGCAACAGAAATAACTTTATCAACTATTTC
>NZ_JACJQS010000070.1:0-6887 GCF_014696755.1 Anabaena sp. FACHB-1391
GTTGACAGTTGACAGTTGACAGTTGACAGTTGACAGTTGACAGTTGACAGTTGACAGTTGACAGTTGACAGTTGACAGTTGACAGTTGACAGTTGACAGTTGACAGTTGACAGGAAACAAGACGCAAAAAAACCGCGAAAAATTTGTTTTTTAGGTGTTGACAAAGGATTTGAAATATGTTATTATCACCTTGATAAGGAAGAACTATCTGAAATTAGGTGACAGTTGACAGTTGACAGGAAACAGCCAAATAGTAGGGTGTGTTAGCGACTAGTAACGCACCGTTGTTAAAGACTTTTGGTGTAGCATAGCGATAGCGAAGTGCTGCTGCAAGCAGTTCGCTATATAATATAGTAACGCACCATTTTAAATCATTATCCTGTACATCCTTGCATCCTGGATATCCTGATTCTGACAAAATTGACAAAGGATTTGAAAAATGTTATCCTCATCTTGATAAGGAAGAACTATCTTAAATTTAAAAGTAGGTGTGTTAAGTAGGTGAACGGAAAAAAACCGATACAAGTAACGAAAAGTAAAGTTGCCCAGTTAAGAGTTAAGAGTTCCCAGTTAAGAGTTAAGAGTTCCCTTCTCATAACGACAATTTTTAACGCCAACCTACTTAGCGACAGTGTAACCCACCATTTTAAGTAATTTACATTTTGCGTCTCTGCGTGAGAAAAAAAATATGTAATTTATTCACCCAAAAAAAGAAGCCCAGAAACGAATTTCGGGCTTCTGATTTCTTATATTTAAGGTGCAAGGGCGTTACCACGAATTAAACTACCAATGGTTTTAGCGGTAATTTTTAATTGGGTAAAGGGGTTAGCAGGAACTACAGTTTTATAAAGATAACTGTCAAAAGTTAGCTTTTGTACGTCCATATCATCACACATTTCTACAAATGCTTCCCGGGTAGCATCGGAACGATAGAAGACGGTTTGTAGAATGTCTAAGACTTTGTAAGTGAGTCCGTATTTCTTATCCCAACGTTTGAGGTAAAGTTTTAAATCTCGTTCTGTAGGTATCCGCGCTCCATTGTTGGAAGTTTCGACAATGGTTTCTGCACACATTCTCCCAGATTTGGCCGCAAAGTAAATACCTTCACCGGAGGATTTAGTGACATAACCAGCAGCGTCTCCTACTAAAGCAATGCGTCCCACAACGCGACGGGGACGGGGATGTTCGGGTATGGGGTGGGCTTCTACTTTGATGATTTTACCACCGGCTAGTTTTTCAGAAGCACGGGCGCGAATACCTGCTTGTAATTGTTTAATACTGGCTTTGTTAACTTGCATTGTGCCAGTACCTACCGCTACGTGATCATATTTGGGAAATACCCAAGCGTAGAAGTCGGTAGAAACATCGTCACCAACGTACATTTCCGCCAGGTCATTATAATAGGCCATTTTATCTTGGGGAAGACGAATGCGTTCTTGGAAAGCGATCGCATAATTATAATCTCCAGCACCCATATCCTTAGCAATGCGGGAATTTGCGCCGTCCGCACCAACGATTAAATCCACCTTGAGGCTTTTAGTCACGCCCTCGGACCCGTCTCCTGTATGGTCAACATAATGGATGGTATAGGGGTCAGTATTGTTCCCAGGAATATCAACCTTATGAACAGTGGCGTTAATTAAATTCGCCCCTAATTTGGCCGCCCGGTTTCGCAAGAAACCATCTAGCACTTCTCGGCGGCACATTCCTATATATTCGTCTTCATTTATCAAATTGATATCAACCTCACGATTAGAGGGAGAAATCATTTTCATTTTCCGTACCCGACGGTCAATAATTTCTGGAGGTAAATCAAACTCATTCACCATACAGAGGGGAATAGCACCCCCACAAGGTTTGGCGTTATCTAATTTCCGCTCAAACAAGTATGTTTCGATTCCAGCTTTCGCTAAAGTTTCAGCAGCGCATGAACCCGCAGGTCCAGAACCAACAACAGCAACCCGTAGTGTCAAAGGTTTTCTCCTAATTATCAATATTTTCCCAAAGTATCCTATCACGGACTTTTAGCTGGCCTCCCCCCTTAGCCTGGGGTTTTCACACAAAATACAATATTCCTTAATATTTCGTCATCAAAATGGCATATTTTATGTAGAGTTACTATCTCAGGACTTACACAAAACAAAACGACACGAGAGTGAGGGCAATTTTCCGGTATATGAAACCAATATCCCAACCAGGTGCAATATTTATGACCACAGGAACGTTAACAGGTGCAACTATTTCCTCCACTGTGGGTGGTATGGGAATAGGTGCGGCTTCTGTAACGGCTGCGGGTGCTGTTATTAGCGCTGCTGCTTATGGTGCTTTTGAGGGAATGAGAACAGGGGATACAGTAGCTTTTGGTGCCATGGGTATTGGTGCTATGAGTGGTTTTGGGATTTCTCATATAATCGGTAATATGGGATTTGTCGCGCCTAAAGTTGGGTTAGCATTCGGTATTGGTACTGTACCCATAGCGGGAATTGGTGCAGTTTTAGGACTTGCTGCTTATGGTGTGGCTAAATTATTAAATGATTCTGAATTTCAAGAAACCCCCATGCAGCTTTTTGAACGTATGGAAGAGAAAATTTGACAAAATGATGATGATCATGATCATTATCATTATCTTGCAGCGTTACTAAAGTTATCTGGTGATGATCTTCATGGCAAATTTACGGACTTAGAAATTGATGATGAGTTAGAAAAATTAAAGGCAAAGATAAATAGTCAAACTGCAAAAAATGAACCCCATAAAATATTAACTATGGCTTCTCAAACAATGGGAAATTGGCAATGTGTAAAAACTCTCAAAGGACACACAGCTAAAGTGAATAGTGTAGCTATTCATCCTAATAATAAAACTTTGGTGAGTGGTAGTAATGACAGACAAGTTAATTTATGGAATTTGCAAACTGGCAAATGTCTTTATATTTTTTCTGGACAAGCGGAAGCTGTTTTATCTGTGGCTATTATTGCTATTCACCCAGATGGTAAAATTGTTGCTAGTAGTAGTCAAGAGGGAATTATCAAACTTTGGAATTTTCAAACTGGGGCATTATTGGCAACTATTTCTGGTTTTAGTCCCCTAGTTTTTAGTCTAGATGGTACAATGCTGATTAGTGGTGATCAAGGTGGGACTATCAAGATTTGGCAACTTGACAGCAGCGATAATTTACCATTAATTGGGGAATGGTGGGAAATTTTAGGCGTAGAACCGAAAACTCACCCCAAAGATGTCAAACTGGCCTATCTGAGATTAGCTAAATTATATCATCCTGATATTAACAGTTCTGTTAGTGCTAAAACTGCCATGCAAGCAGTTAATCAGGCATATCAAAAGTTTCAGCAGCAATTAAAGACACATAAGACACATAATTGATCATAAAATCAGTGGAAATTTGGAAATTCTGCCCTATAAACTCGATTTTTTCACAGGCTATCAAAGAAAGATAGCTTTATCAGTATTAATAACTAGATTTTTTGAATTTTCTGATTTTTTTGAGTTTTTTTGAATTTTTGTGAATTGTTTATGTTGCATATTTTCAAAAAACGTTATAAATTGTTAAGTTGTAGGGGAATAATATTTTTTTTGATTTCAATAGCAAATTCCTGATCAAGTATGTATACTAAAATTCTGTGATTCTAATACACGGAATGAGGTGTATTTTCAGAAGTTAAGAAAACTGCTAAATACTATGCAGTTAGGTTTTTACATTGACTAAGTTTTAGTATTTTGACTGGATTGATATTTGCTATTTCAAAGTTATGATGAAAATGGCATAAACAATAATTAAAGGTGTATCTACTCCCAAAAAATCTACTATCTAAATGGAGTTAGTCTGGAAATGCAACTAAATAAATTAGAGACAAGTCAAAATATAGAAAATGAAGCATGGCAAGTATTAGAGAATTCAATTCTCTACTACAAAGGTCAGCCTGTAGGTACTGTAGCCGCTTATGATTCATCCGTAGAAGCATTAAATTATGACCAATGTTTTATTCGAGATTTCGTTTCTTCGGCGTTAATTTTTCTGATTAAAGGTAGAACAGATATTGTCAAAAACTTCCTAGAAGAAACATTAAAGTTACAGCCGCAAGAAAAGGCGTTAGATGCCTATAAACCCGGTAGAGGTCTAATTCCAGCCAGTTTTAAAGTCGTTTCTGCTAATGGGGAAGAATTTTTAGAAGCTGATTTTGGTGAACACGCTATTGCTAGGGTGACACCAGTTGATTCTTGTTTATGGTGGTTGATTTTATTGCGGGCTTATGTAGTCGCTACCAATGATTCATCTTTAGCTTATCAACCTCAATTCCAAACAGGAATTAGGTTAATTATGGATATCTGTTTGGCTAATCGTTTTGATATGTACCCAACTCTATTAGTTCCCGACGGCGCGTGTATGATAGATAGACGTATGGGTATTTATGGACATCCTTTAGAAATTCAAGTTCTGTTTTTTGCGGCTTTACGTGCAGCGCGAGAACTGCTAATTTGCCAAGGTAATCAAGATATTATTGAAGCCATTGATAACCGTTTACCTTTATTATGTGGTCATCTTCGTCAGCATTATTGGATAGATATTCATCGTTTGAATGCAATTTATCGGTTTAAAGGAGAAGAATACGGTAAAGCTGCGGTTAATCTTTTCAATATTTATGCAGATTCTTTACCCTATTATGATTTAGATAAATGGCTACCCAGAAAAGGGGGTTATTTTGCGGGAAATGTTGGACCATCACAAATGGATACTCGTTTTTTCACCCTCGGAAACTTAATGGCTGTAATTTCTGATCTTTCTACAGAAGAACAGTCTGAAGCAATTATGAATTTGATTGAAAAAAGATGGGAGGATTTAGTAGGAGATATGCCTATTAAAATCTGTTATCCTGCTTTACAAGGTGAAGAATATCGAGTAGTAACGGGGTGTGATCCAAAAAATATTCCCTGGTCATATCATAATGCCGGAAGTTGGCCTGTTTTAATGTGGATGTTAGCAGCAGCAGCGGTAAAAACCAAAAAACCAGAATTAGCACAAAAAGCCATTGAAATTGCTAAATCTCGACTCAGTGAAGATGAATGGCCAGAATATTATGATGGTAAAAAAGGGAGATTAATTGGTAAACAAGCGAGAAAATATCAAACTTGGACAATTACCGGTTATTTATTAGCGCAGGAATTAATCAATAATCCCAATCATTTATCATTAATTAGTTTTGATGAATTACCCCCAGAAACCATTTCTAGAGCCTGTGAATTTGAAATTGGCAGTATAGATCCTTTCATGAATCATTAAGCTGTACTGCATTTAATTTCTATGATTTTAGCGGGCATCTTGCCCGCACCACAACATGGTGCGGGGTGCGGGGTGCGGGGTGCGGGGTGCGGGGTGCGGGGTTATCTTCTTCATCCTCTTCTTCATACTCCCCACTCTCTAACTCTGTACTCCGCACTCCTTAAGATAGTTCTTCCTTATCAAGATAAGGATAACATATTTAAAATCCTTTGTCAATTTTGTCAGAATCAGGATATCCAGGATTAAAGGATGTACAGGATGAAGATGGGGATTTTATAATGTCAGAATCAGGATATCCAGGATTAAAGGATATACAGGATGAAGATGGGGATTTTCTGATGATGTCAATGATTTAAAATGGTGCGTTACTCTATTATATAGCGAACTGCTTGCAGCAGCGCTTCGCTATCGCTATCCTACACCCAAAATCTTTACCAATGGTGCGTTACGAATACAGCTAACACACCCTATTATATGGCGAACTGCTTGCAGCAGCGCTTCGCTATCGCTATGCTACACACAAATTCTTTACCTAATCGCTAACACACCCTACTCAAAAAGCTATTCCCTGTTCCCTGTCACCTGTCACCTAATTTAAGATAGTTCTTCCTTATCAAGATGAGGATAACATTTTTAAAATCCTTTGTCAATTTTGTCAGAATCAGGATATCCAGGATGAAAGGATGTACAGGATGAAGATGGGGATTTTACAGCAGTTTCCAATATTCACAAAGTACAGATATTAATAATAAAAATCTTGTGGTGCAGGCATCTTGCCTGCACAAAGTGTACCTCACTCAACCTGAACTTACCCTATTATATAGCGAACTGCTTGCAGCAGCGCTTCGCTATCGCTGTGCTACACACAAACCTTTTACCAATGGTGCGTTACGCTGTTGCTAACACACCTTACTATAAATAATTTATGATAGTTCTTCCTTATCAATATTATAATAACATATTTAAAATCTTTTGTCAATACCTGAAAAACAAATTTTTCGCGGTTTTTTTGCGTCTTGTCAACTGTCAACAGTTTCCGATATTCACAAAGTACAGATATTAATGATAAAAATCTTGTAGTGCGGGCATCTTGCCCGCTAAAAATCTACCTCATGAAAATGAAATCTGCTGTATGATGATGTCAATGATTTAAAATGATGCTTTACTATATTATATAGCGAACTGCTTGCAGCAGCGCTTCGCTATCGCTATGCTACGCCGAAAGTGTATACCAATGGTGCGTTACGCTGTCGCTAACACACCCTACTATAAATAATTTAAGATGGTTCTTCCTTATCAAGATAAGGATAACATATTTAAAATCTTTTGTCAACACCTAAAAAACAAATTTTTCGCGGTTTTTTTGCGTTTTGTGATAATTGTAGGTTGGGTTAAGCGACAGCGTAACCCAACAAAGTCCCTAAGTTATTGGGTTGAGAAAACCCAACAAAGCTATTAACTAAATAGGAAAGTACCTCCAAACAGGTTTAAACTCGCATTGGTGCTATTAAATCCAGATGTACCGGATAAAGTCATTAATGATTGACCAGTACCAAAACCAGCATTACCAATAATACCATCTCCAGCCCGCAC
>NZ_JACJQS010000071.1:0-6741 GCF_014696755.1 Anabaena sp. FACHB-1391
ATTACCCATTACCCATTACCCATTACCCATTACCCATTACCCATTACCCATTACCCATTACCCATTACCCATTACCCATTACCCATTACCCATTACCCATTACCCATTACCCAGTACCAGTACCAGCCTAATGACTATTGACCAAAAACTTGCGCTGCTGCTGCTATACCGGCACCGGGGGTGAAGTTTTCATGACCAACTTGCGGGAGGACAACCTCTAGGGAAGCGATACAGCTAAGGATATCACGATCGCTGACAAAACCCAAGTGACCAATGCGGAAAATTTTATTACTCAGATGGTCTTGTCCACCTGCTAGAGCGATATCAAACCGTTTTTTCATCAAAGAGCGAATTTTATCGCTTTCGATGCCTGGAGTGGCTACAGCGGTAATGGCCGGACTAGCACATTCGTCGGCCGCAAACAAAGATAAATTTAAGGCTTTTATAGCCGCACGGGTGGCATTTTTTTGGCGTTCATGACGGGTAAAGATGGATTCCAATCCTTCCTTTTTCATCATTCCCAGGGTGGTGTGTAGGGCTACTATTAAGTTAACCGGGGGAGTAAAGGGGGTGGTATTTTTGGCGGTGGCTTTGCGATATTTACCTAAATCTAAATAATATTTAGGTAATTTTGCGGTTTTGTAAGCTTCCCAGGCTTTGGGACTGACGGAAACAAATCCTAAACCAGGAGGAATCATATAACCTTTTTGAGAGCCGGAAGCGACTACATCTAAACCCCAAGCGTCTACAGGTACGTTGTAAGCGCCTAAACTGGTGACAGCATCAACAATAATTAGGGCCTGTCCATGTTCTTTAACGTGGCGGTTAATAGTTTCTAAATCATTAATCACCCCGGTGGAGGTTTCACTGTGGGTAATAATTACAGCTTTAATTTCCTTGTTGGTGTCTGCTTGTAGTTTAGCTGCAAATTGGTCTGGGTCTAAAGGTTGTCCCCATTCTGCGCTGACAGTTTCCACATTTAAACCAAAAGCTTGACCGACTTCTACCCAACGTTCACCAAATTTACCATTAGAACCAACTAAAATGCGATCGCCTGGGGAAAGGAAATTAATTATCCCCGCTTCTACAGCACCAGTACCACTGACATTTAACATTAATACATCACTTGTAGTTTGATGTAGCCATTTAAGGTTTTCTGTCACCTCCCCCATCATACTACTAAATTCACCGCTACGGTGGCCAATGGGGTGTTTGGCTAATGCTAGTAAAGCTGCTTCTGGAACTGGAGTCGGTCCTGGAATCATCAGCATCAATTTATTATCCATCTGTGTGTTATGTCCTAGTTGAAAATTTCAATACGATCCAAATTAACCCTTAAAGGGGATAAAAACACAAAAAAAATCTACTAGAATCCTTTTATAGGGATAGTAGTTAAAAACCTTCAGGAGCAATCAACTTTATCTGCAAAATGATTGATAGACCAACGGTGATCAATCACCATAGAGGAAGACTGAAAAATTTCTTCTAACCGTTTTTGTTGGGATGCAGCTTTTCGCATGGTAATAATCAGTTGATTGACTTGATTGCGAAGGTCTTGATTTTGACCTAAAGAAGTCATGGTTTGCTTTTCCAAAAGTTGAAGTATCAGTTCGTAATGGATAGGAGAGGGTAAAGGAATTGGCTCCATGTAGTTTATTGTGAAGTTGCAATTTAGGGATTTTTTAATTTTCTTTTAGTCAAAGTTTAGCTAATCCTTAACTAGTTGTTACACAGAAAATAAATAATTGCAGATCATGGTCTGTAATTAAGCAAACAGATTCACAATTGCTACTTGAGGATCTGGTTGTTTCACTAATGATTCACCAATTAGTACAGCGGATACACCTGCTGTTTTAACTACATTTAAATCCTCTGGATGATGCAATCCTGATTCACTGACGACCAGAATATTTTTTGCTTGTAATTGCTCACCTCTAGCTGTCATTAATTCAGAAGTTGTTTGTAAATCAACAGTAAAATCCTCTAAATTACGATTATTAATTCCGATTAAAGAAACACCATCTAAAGCTAAAACCCGATCTAATTCTTCTAAATTATGCACTTCTATTAAAGCTGCCATTTTCAAGTTATTAGCAATTTTAATAAAGTATTGTATATCTTGATCATTGAGAATTGCTGCTATTAATAAAACTGCATCTGCGCCATTAATTCTCGCCCAATACATTTGGTAGGGATAGATAATAAAATCCTTACATAGTAGGGGTAAATCCACTGTAGAACGGACTAAAGACAGATTTTCAAAACTACCTTGGAAAAATTTAACATCTGTCAGCACCGAAAGACAACTAGCGCCACCTGTTTGATAAGATTGAGCAATAGCTACTGGGTCAAAATCTGTCCTCAATACTCCTTTACTCGGAGAAGCCTTTTTGATTTCGGCGATTAAAGCGGGATTAGTTTTACCATAACGCAAAGCAGCGACAAAATCACGAGTTGGTGGTGCAGCTAGGGCTTGTGTTTGCAATTCCCGTAAAGGGAGCTTTTCCCGCATTTTTTCAACTTCTGTTTCTTTATACCAAACAATTTCTTCTAAAATATTATTTGGTGCTGCACCCTCTATAGCGGATTTATATTGGATTATAGAAATATTGATAACGGGGCTAGGTGAACGACGACGAATTTGCATATTAGTTGGTTGTTACTTGTCAGTTGTTGGTTGTTACTTGTCAGTTGTTACTTGTTAGTTGTTACTTGTTAGTTGTCCGTTGTCAGTTGTCAGTTGTCAGATTTTTTTCCTGAAAGATTGCCAATGGAGTTAAGATAAGGGTTTAACTTAGGAGAAAGTTCTTCAATAATTGGTTTAAGCCTATTTACTTCTTAATTTGTTAACAGATTTCGTTTATAAGCCCGTCTTAACCAATGTCTAGTTTCATTTAAAGAACCTCTCGCTATTCTGACGAAACGGCGATTATCCTGAAAGTTATACCTACCAAAACCTTCTGCAATATTTGCGCCAATACTATCAACAGAACGTACTATTTGCTTACCAATTGTTGCTTTAGGAAATTCCTCCCAATGAAGAACAATGTTCCAAATATCATCAGCTAGTTTTTCTGCTAATTGGTAAACTTGCAAATTCTCGAAGTTGGATTTCGCCATTTATTCAATTGACAATTGACAACTGACTAACGATTAATTAACTAACGATTAACTAACTAACGCCCGTTTATAAGCTTCATCTAGGACTTCTGAAAGGGTAGGGTGGGCGTGAACTAGGTAGGCCAAAGTTTGGATAGATTGACGATTAGCAACAGCGGCTGCGGCTTCGTGAATTAAATCTGAGGCGTGGGGACCAAAGATATGTACACCTAAAACCTCGCCAGTATCTTTGCGATAAATCACCTTTGTCATGCCGTCAGTATCATTTTCCGCCAATGCTTTAGAATTACCTTTAAAATAACTCTTGGTGGTGGCAACTTCAAAACCTTCATTTAAACCCAAAGCATGGGCGGCGGTTTCTGTCAAGCCCACATAACTAATTTCTGGGTGAGTAAAGGCAGCGGCGGGAATGCTGCGATAGTCAACAGTTTTCTGACGACCCATAATATTTTCTACAGCAATGATACCTTGAGCCGATGCCGCATGAGCTAACATCATTTTCCCGGTAGCATCACCAATAGCCCAGAGGTGTGGGACAACTTCCCCGTTGGCTAATACGGCCATATTATCATTAACAGGAATAAAATTACGGCGGTCAAGGTCAACACCAACGGATTCTAGACCAAGATTTTGGGTAGCGGGAACACGGCCTGTAGCGACTAAACAAGCATCAACTTCGAGAACTTCTAAATCTTCTTTAGTTTCAAAGTTAGCCAATTCAATGATTACTGGTGAACCCGGTATGACTTTTTTGGCGTAAATACCGACTTTGGTTTCAATATCGCGGGGGTTAATTAAGACCCGTTCTGCCAGTTTAGCAATATCCCGGTCAAATCCCGGCATTAACTCATTTAGGGCTTCAATTAAGGTAATTTCACAACCCAAAGCTGAGTAAACATCAGAAAATTCTAACCCAATGTAACCACTACCAATAATCGCCACCCATTTGGGGAGAGTTTCTAATTTAACGCCTTGGTCGCTGGTAAAGACTGTTTTCCCGTCTACTTCAATTCCAGGGGGAACAAAGGGGACAGAACCGGGGGAAAGGATGATATTTTGGGCGGTGATGGTTTTCTCACCTTTATCTGTGGCAATGGTGACTTTTTGTGTACCTGCTACCTTACCCCAACCCCGGATAATATCAACTCCCAAGCGTTTGAGACTGTTGGTTAAGTCTCCTTGAATTTTAGAGACGAGATTGTTAGCATGATTAGCGATCGCTTCTCGTTCAAACTCAACACTACCAATTTGTATTCCCAATGACTTGAGGTGATGAGCGTTACGTAATTCTCTCACTTTTCCTGAAGCCGCCAGCAATGCCTTAGAAGGGATACAACCCCTGTTTACACAAGTGCCTCCCATATCCCCAGCTTCAATAATTGCCGTTTTCTGACCGCAACTGATACCGTGTAAGGCAGCACCATGTCCACCTACACCAGCGCCGATAATCACTAAATCGTAATCAAATCCAGGACTCACTTTTGTTTCCCCGTTTTCTTGGCCTATTTTCTCTTAAGTTAACTTTTTTATCAAAAATTTGGGTTCATAAACCCGTCTTTCTAGAACAAGTTTTGGTAGAGTACATTTTGTAACTGTCATGATAAAGATGCAGCACTTCCCGTTGTTATGAAGTACAGTATCGGAGATAGGTTAAATATGCTTTCATGACGATATCATATTTTTATTCTTTCTGGCTATACTTAGTATCTTCTTAACTTACTGTAATTAATAATACACACAACTCATCAATAAGTGTCAAAGAACTTTCTCAAATTGAAAAAATAACGAAGAGGCTCTTTTTGTCTCCCCGTTATTTTTCTAAATAGCTATGAGGTTTGAAGTATCTGAAAGTTAGCGATTAGCTGCTTAGAGGTTACGCGCTAATCCTTTGAGCATTGCACCAGTGTCTAGGAAATCTTTATTTTGTGAGAGTGCTTGCAGAGTTTCTGGACTGCTTTGTTGGATAATGTCATTATAGGCTTGAATAGCAATGTTCACTTTAGCAGTGTTTACAGATCCTGGTGTATTCAACTCAAGTAAGGCATTTGTGAGTGCCGCTACTGATTCTGGGGAAACCTGCGCTTGAGATGGAAGTGTTTTAAAAGGATTAGAAAGATTAGGATTGGAATAAGGAGTAACACTGCTGCCAGTTGTGCCACCACCACTTCGACTGCCTCCTGTACCTAAACTAGATGATTTTTGGGCTTGGCTTGGTAGCTGCCAATTGAGCGACAAAAGGGGTGTGAGACTGAGGACAAGAATCAAGGTTCTGATTTTTAACATGGGAATTTTCTCAGAATTGAAGTGTTTATTTAGGTAAGAAATTGAAACCATAGCCTACACTTAGAACGAATACTGTACCGCCTAGACTATTATCTGTCAGGTCTGCACCCACGGCATTAATGATCATGGGAATGGTAGGGATAGGAACGAAGGAAGCACCAATGTTGAAACCAACTCCACTCCAACCCATACCGATACCTACTTGGGGGTGAACTTGTAGGCCTACTCCAGTAAATACTCCAGTAGTAGCAGGGTCTTTTCGGAAATCGCCACCACCGGCTCCTAAAGAAAAGGAGATAGGCATTTGATTGACTGGATCATTAGGCCTCAATAGGGAGTAAGTTGTAACTACACCATAGCCACTGGAAGGTCTAACTGTTTCCCTCTTAACGTGCTGGGCAAAGGACTTCCAGCCGGCCGCAGCAGCTATTTGAGTATTACCTTGAGCATAGACAATGTGGTTAGCTTTGAGGTCAAATGTGCCGTTGTACCCAAAATTTTTGATACTACCAATATTGTAGCCAAGCTCTAAACCAATTTGCCGGGCATCTCCTAAGCCAAAACCCATACTCAAACTCCCGTCTGGTTGATTTCTAGCTTTACCGGTGGTTGCTCCTGATCCTCCAAAAAACACGTCACCCCAAGTAGCCCCGAAGGCGCTGGGAGTAGCAAAAGTAAGTGAAGGTTGGTAAGTCCGTTTTTTGGGAACTACTTTGAAAACAGGTTGAATTAATAAATCCTGCCGTAATTTATCAGCATCAATTGGAGTGCTATTATTAGGTACAGAAGGATCTGTTTGAGCAGTTATCTGTGGTTGTTTTTCAAAAGTAGATTCTGCTTTTTTCACTGTCACTTCTTTGTGATCAGGAAATTTATTAGTGATTAATTCACTACCCTGTTTTTTAGCAACTATATTATCTGCTGCCAATGCAAGATTAACTGAAATAAAATTGGCGAAACAAATACAACTCAAGAGTGT
The DNA here is from genome assembly GCF_014696755.1 of Anabaena sp. FACHB-1391. Lineage (NCBI taxonomy): Bacteria > Bacillati > Cyanobacteriota > Cyanophyceae > Nostocales > Nostocaceae > Anabaena > Anabaena sp. FACHB-1391. The sequence continues at coordinate 6,383 of NZ_JACJQS010000071.1, forward strand.
TATACCCTTAAACTGCAACAGTTGCCTTCGCACCATCATAAATAAAATTATGGCTTTCTGCAAACTCTTACTCCTGAGAATTATATTTCGCTTTTCAGTATGAAAATAAGACTGCTATGCGAAACAAATCACCAATAAAATACCATTTAGGTTGGAAATATCAGGGCGAAAAGTAAATTGATCAGGAAATCTTGCGGAAGAGTTTACAAACTTAATGGTTTAATAAAGTTTGGTTAAAGATTTTATCCCACATTCCGCACCCTGAACTGTCACAGATCAAAAAAGCAGAGATAGTAGTACATAATAACTAACGATCAATTAAAGAGAAATAAGCTTAATGAGAATACATATCATTAAAA
>NZ_JACJQS010000072.1:0-6640 GCF_014696755.1 Anabaena sp. FACHB-1391
TAGATTTGGCTGCTGCTGATGTTGCTCCTGTTGCTTTAACTGCTCCTGCAATCAACGGTTAATAACTAGAGTCTAGTTAAATAAAAAACGCTCTCCGCAAGGAGGGCGTTTTTATTATGAAAAATAAATTATTGTTAATCAGAGTTTGAATTATAATATTTGTGCTAGGAAAATAAAACGCAGTAAATACAGCAAATAAAGATAATAAAAGATAATATATGAGTCAAATAAAAGTTAAAAATTTCGGACCAATTAAGTCGGGTTTTGCAGAAAATAATGGATTTATAGATATTCGCAAAATTACTGTTTTTATCGGTAATCAAGGAACAGGAAAAAGTAGCATTGCTAAGTTAATATCAACATTAAGTTGGTTAGAAAAACAGTTGTATCGTAGAAATTTAGAAATAAAATATGTAACAAACTATAATAGGTTTGTTAAAACATATTGTAATTATCATAACTTGAAGAATTATTTCTTGCCAGAAACTGAAATTAAATATGTAGGAAATGCTTTTTATTTTTCTTTTGAAGATGGAAAATTAAACATTGATCCTATGACATCATCATTGTTCAACATTATGTGTATTGGTAATAATATTCACAAAGGATATAAAGAATATATTGTACCTAAAATTATGTATGTACCAGCAGAAAGAAACTTTTTTAGTGTTGTGAAGGAAGCTGAAAAAGTAAAAGGATTACCTCAATCATTATCTACTTTTTTTGAGGAATTAGAGCGTTCACAACAGGAATTATCAGAAAGTTTGACTTTACCAGTGGGTGATGTAAAGTTGGAATTTGATAAAATTAATAGTAGTTTAAATATTCTAGGACAGGATTATAAATTAAATATTTCCGAATCTTCAAGCGGGTTTCAGTCTTTTATTCCTTTGTTTTTAGTTTCTAGAAATATTGCGTTATCTATTGGTCAAAATAAAGATTCTTCCCAAAATGAACTTAGTGGAGAAGAACAACAAAGATTAAAAATAGAAATTGAAAGAATCCTATCCAATGATAATCTTTCTGAGGAAGTTAAAAAAGCTGCTTTGGAAGTATTATCTTCTAAATATAAAAATGAATGTTTTTTAAATATTGTTGAAGAAATAGAACAAAATCTGTTTCCCAAATCGCAAAAAGACGTTTTATATAAATTATTAGAATTTGCTAACCTTACAGAAGGTAATACACTAATTCTTACTACCCACAGTCCTTATATTATTAATTATCTGACATTAGCAATCAAGGGATATCAGGTTTTACAGAAAATTCTAGATTTACCAAACAGCAATTTACTAAAAGAACAACTAGAAAATATTGTTCCTCAAGTATCTTGTGTATCTGATGAAGATTCAGTTGTATATGAATTAACAGAGACAGGGGAAATTATCAAACTTTCTACTTATGAAGGATTACCTACTGATGAAAATTATCTCAATTCTTTCTTAGCAGAGACTAATAACCTTTTTGATAATTTACTGGAAATTGAGGAACAAATATGAGTATAAATTTTTTTGATACTAATTGTCAGAGTCAGACAAATCAGCCTAAATTTGGACTTTGTGATGATCCTAACAAAGATAAAGATCCTAATTATTCAGAATACTATAAAAGTTTCCTAAATTAAAATACAACTTTATAAACTAAATTTATGTATCAATACCAAGATTTTATCATTCGTAATTGGCAAGAGAGCGATCGCACCTTAGCCTCCCAAGTCATTAGTTCTGTATTATCAGAATATGGTTTACCTTGGCAACCGGAAGCAGCAGATAAAGATGTATTAAATATTCAAGAATATTATTTAAAAACAGGTGGGGAATTTTGGGTAATTGAACAGGAATATCAAATTGTCGGGACTGCTGCCTATTATCCCATAAATCGCGGCGAAAAAGCGGTAGAAATCAGAAAAATGTACCTTTTACCAAAAGTACGCGGTTTAGGATTAGGAAAGTTTTTATTACAACAATTGGAAACGGTAATATCTGCGGGTGGTTTTGAGCAAATTTGGATTGAAACTGCTAGTATTTTAACGGCAGCTGTTAAACTTTATGAAAGTAATGGTTATTTACCAACAACAGGAGTAGAAACTACCAGATGTGATCTAGTTTATGTAAAGTATCTATGATGAACATATTCCAAAATTTACTAAATCTTTTTCTCAAGTCTGATTGTCCCCTGTGTCAACGTTCTACAGCCAGGGAACTTTGTCCATATTGTACCAGACAAGTTCAAAGTTGTCATCAACAAAATCCCGCTTATTTATGGAAACAACCATTACCAATATTTGTTTGGGGAAATTATGGTGGTGGTGTCAAAAGAGCGATCGCTGCATTAAAATATAAAAATCAGCCTCAAATTGGTTATCTTTTGGGAAAATGGTTAGGAGAATCATGGTTATTAAATTCACCACAACCCCAAAAACAGCTTTTAGTTGTTCCTATTCCTATGCACCCCAAAAAACAAAAACAAAGAGGTTTTAATCAAGCTGCATTAATAGCTGAAGGTTTTTGCAATGTGACAGGATACAAATTGAAAGTCAATGGTTTAGAACGCATTAAGGAAACTGAAGCACAATTTAGTTTATCCGCAGTTCAAAGACAACAAAACTTAGCAAATGCTTTTATCATTGGTAAAGATTTGCGTCGTCCTCCCAATATACCAATATTATTAGTGGATGATATTTATACTACTGGTGCTACTGTCAAAGCTGCCGTGAAAACACTGGAAATACATCAAATTAAAGTTTTAGGTGTAGCTGCTGTGGCCACGACAAACAAAGAAAAAAACAAAGAAAAATAAAGCTATATTAGATTAGTTACCCTGTCTTGCTGGGGAAAGTATTTTAATGTATGAAAATTAATTTATGAAAAAGAATTTTGTAGTTGGTTTTAGACAAATTTTAATTATTCCTATCACATTACTAATAATAGGGATTGGGAGTAAAACAGTTTCCGCACAAAATACACAAAATAAATTATATAGTCCCATTCCTTTAACTGATTTTACAGAAATTTCTGATACTTTGTCAAACAAAGATATTCCCACAGGACAGGGAGGATTTGCTCGTGATTATGCGGTCAAATTAAACAAAGGTGATAATTTAGCAGTTGATTTATCATCGGAAAATTTCGACACCATTATTACACTATTAGCTCCCAATGGTGTAACGGTTTTAGAAAATGATGATGGTCCTGAGGGTACGAGTAATTCTGTGCTATTTACCCGCATTACAGAAACGGGGACTTATATTGTCCGGGTTCGTTCTTTTGGGGAAACTGGGGTAGGGAAGTTTAAACTCAAAGTGACAAAACTGCAACCTGTGAAGTAGACCTGGGTTAGATGTGGGGTTTGATTCGTTGACAGTAGTTTAAAAAGCATTTATAATAACTTCATTACAACCTACTCAGGATGACTATATATAGATTATCTGAATGAAAAGGGGCAAAAAATGAATTTTTATGATGCTTTTATTTCCTATGGCCGTCCTGATAGTAAAGCCTTTGCTATAAATCTTAATGAAAAATTGACAGCAGCGGGTTTGAATGTCTGGTTTGATCAAGACGATATTCCCCCAGCAGTGGATTATCAAAAACAAATTGATGATGGCATAGAAAAAGCCCATAATTTCTTATTTATTATTGCTCCTCACTCAGTTAATTCTCCCTATTGTCTCAAGGAGATTGAACTGGCTATTAAACTAAATAAACGAATTATTCCTTTACTTCACGTTGAGCAAATTAGCCAGGAAATATGGCAACAAAGAAACCCGAATAAAACTGAAGAACATTGGCAAGAAGACCAACAAAAAGGGCTGCATTCTATTTATCCGAATATGCACTCAATAATTAGTAAAATTAATTGGATTCGGTTTGCAGATAATCTTGATGATTTTTCTAACTATTTTAACGGTTTATTGACTGCAATTAATACACATCAAGATTATGTAGAACAACATACCAATTTTTTAGTGCAAGCTTTAGAATGGTCGAGAAATCAGCAACAAACCAATTATTTTTTAGTCGGGGAAGAAAGAGGAAAAGCGGAAAAGTGGTTAAAACAGAGATTTACTAAAGAACAACAGCCTTGTCTACCTACAGATTTACATTGTGAATTTATTTGTGAAAGTATAAAAAATTCTCATAATTTACTAAGTCAAGTTTTTCTAGCAGCCGCAGATAAAGACGAGGTAATTAAGGAGAAAATTAGAAAAACATTAATGCGTGAAAGTATTACTGTTTGGACAAACAAGACTGATATTAAAACTGGAACTGGATTTGAAAAGGCAATTAATCAAGGAATTGAAGGAGCAGATAACTTTGTCTATTTAATATCATTGGATTCCTTACAATCGGAATATTGTCAACAGGAATTAAATCAAGCTTTAGCAAATAATAAACGGATTATTCCTTTATTGGTTGCAGAACCTGATTTTAAATTAATTCCCCTAGAGTTAAAGAAATTACAGTTTATTGATTTTACTCAATCAGAAAACGAAGCAGAATATCGTTTCAGTACAGATAAATTATTACAAGAATTAAAAAAAGAATCTTCCTATTATGAAAAACATAAAATCCTGTTAGTCAAAGCCCGGAAATGGCAAAAACAAAATCAAAACCCTAGTTTATTATTGCGGGGTTATAACCTCCAACATTTTGCAGCTTGGTTAAAGGTAGCAAAACAGCGAGAAGATTATCCTCCCTTACCTTTACAAGAGGAGTTTATTACTACCAGTCTCAATCAATCAGAAGCATCTTCTTTAGAAGTTTTTATCTCCTATTCTCGTACCGATTCAGATTTAGCGCGGAAAATCAATGACGCTTTACAAGAATTAGGAAAAACGACTTGGTTTGACCAAGAAAGTATTGCCACAGGGACTGATTTTCAGCAGGAAATAAATCGAGGAATTGCCAATTCCGATAACTTTTTATTTATTATTTCACCTAAATCAGTAAACTCTCCCTACTGTGCTGGTGAGGTGGAATATGCCAAAAATTTGGGTAAACGTTTTATTACTGTACTACATCGCCCTTTATCAAATGATGATAAACAAAAACTCCCTGCGGCTTTAGCAAATGTGCAATGGCTCGATTTTAATCAGCATGGAGGGGAATTTTTTGCCAATTTTAATGAGTTAGTGAGGACGCTGGATACAGATAGAGATCATGTCAGAAGTCACACGAAATGGTCACAACGGGCGTTAGAATGGCAAGAAAAAAATAAAAATGCAGGTTTGTTATTACCAGAAATTGAATTTGCAGTTGCTGAAGCATGGTTAAAGACAGCAGAAACAGAGAATAAAAAGCCGGCTACGACAGCTTTACAGAAGGAGTTGATTGATAAAAGTCGAGAAGCGATAGAAGCACAAAAGAAACAAAATCAGCGTCAGTTATTGGTTTTGAGGTCGCTGCTTACGGGTGCTGTTGTTTTATTGGTGGCAGCAATTGGCACAACTGGCTTTGCTTTCTTACAAAAACGGGAAGCTGAAAACGCTAAAAATCAAGCTCAAACAAGTGAGCAAAAAGCTAAAAAAAGTGAACGGGAAGCTAAAAAACAGGCAACTATCGCCACTACAGAAAAACAAAATGCTGTCATAGCCAGCGATAAAGCTCAAAAAAGTGAGCAGGAAGCCAAAAAACAGGCAACTATCGCCACTACAGAAAAACAAAATGCTGTCATAGCCAGCGATAAAGCTCAAAAAAGTGAGCAGGAAGCCAAAAAACAGACAACTATCGCCAATAAAGAAAAACAAAATGCTGTCATAGCCAGCGATAAAGCTCAAAAAAGTGAGCAGGAAGCCAAAAAACAGGCAACTATCGCCAATAAAGAAAAACAAAATGCTGTCATAGCCAGCGATAAAGCTAAAAAAAGTGAACGGGAAGCCAAAAAACAATTAAAGCAAGCACAACTTAATCAAGCCGAATCTCTTGGTAGATATTCTTTATCTTTATCTAATACTAGTCAGAAATTCGATGCTTCTATCCAAGCAATTAAAGCAGGAATAATCCTGAGAACCCAGAAATTATTCAACTTAGTGGTGATGAATGCCTTACAAGCACCTCTTAGTGATACAAGCGAAAAGAATCGCTTGGTAGGGCATAGTGGTACTGTCTGGAGCGTCAGTGTTAGCCCGGACGGCAGGACTTTGGCTTCTGGTAGTCAGGACAAGACAATCAAACTGTGGAATCTAGACACAGGTAAGGAAATTCGCACCCTCACTGGGCATACTGATACTGTCTACAGCGTCAGTTTTAGCCCGGACGGCAAGACTTTAGCTTCTGGTAGTGATGACCAGACAATTAAACTGTGGAATCTAGACACAGGTAAGGAAATTCGCACCCTCTCTGGGCATAGTAATTGGGTCTGCAGCGTCAGTTTTAGCCCGGACGGCAGGACTTTGGCTGCTGGTAGTGGTGACCAGACAATCAAACTGTGGAATCTAGACACAGGTAAGGAAATTCGCACCCTCTCTGGGCATAGTAATTCTGTCATCAGCGTCAGTTTTAGCCCAGACGGCAGGACTTTGGCTTCTGGTAGTGATGACCAGACAATCAAACTGTGGAATCTAGACACAGGTAAGGAAATTCGCACCCTCTCTGGGCATAGTAATTCTGTCATCAGCGTCAGTTTTAGCCCAGACGGC
>NZ_JACJQS010000073.1:0-6109 GCF_014696755.1 Anabaena sp. FACHB-1391
TTACCTGTACCGTTAATAGAGGTTGTTCCTTGTAAAACCAGGTTTTCTACGTTGGTGGTGAGAGTATAAGTTACAGTGCTGAAAACGCTATCTGTTCCTTGTCCTCCTAATTCTGTGATGCTATCTGCTGTATTGTCCACATAGTAAGTATCATTACCAGCACCACCAAGGAGGGTATCAGCACCCGTACCACCGGTAATAACGTTATCGGCTGCGTTACCTGTAATGATATTATTGAGGGTGTTACCTGTACCGTTAATAGCGGTTGTTCCTTGTAACGTTAGGTTTTCGGTATTGGGGGTTAAAGTATAGGTTACAGTGCTGAAAACAATATCAGTTCCTTCATTCAAGTTTTCTGTGATGCTATCTGCTGTATTGTCCACATAATAGGAGTCATTACCAGCGCCACCAATTAAAGTATCAGCGCCCGCTCCACCATTAAGAACGTTATCGGCTGCGTTACCTGTAATGATATTATTGAGGGTGTTACCTGTACCGTTAATAGCGGTTGTTCCTTGTAAAGTCAGGTTTTCTACATTGGCGCTGAGGGTGTAAGTTGCTGCGGTGCTGAAAACGCTATCTAGTCCTTGTCCTACTGATTCCGTGATGATATCTGCTGTACTGTCAACATAGTAGGAGTCATTACCAGCGCCACCAATGAGGCTATCATTTCCTAAACCACCAATGAGGGTATCAGCGCCCGCACCACCATTAAGAACGTTATTACCAGTGTTACCTGTAATGGTATTATTGAGGGTGTTACCAGTACCGTTAATAGCGGTTGTTCCTTGTAACGTTAGGTTTTCTAAGTTGGCTCTTAATGTCCAAGTGATAGAAGATTCAACGGTATCAATACCTTGATTTAAAAATTCAATAATGACATCACCCACATTATCTACTACATAAGTGTCATTACCACTACCACCACCTAATAAATCTGCACCCGCTCCCCCGTTCAGAGTGTCATTACCATTTCCACCTCCTAAATCATCGTTTCCTGTACCTGCTTTAATCCAATCATTACCAGTAGTACCGTTAAAACTGATAGTACCCGCAAAGCTAGTTAAATCAAAGCGTTCAAATCCGAATACTGTGGTTCCAGGAATATCTAATTGATTGGTGGTGTTATTGGTATCAATGGAGATAAGATCATTAACTGTTCCTCCGCTGATAATTAGGGTATCTGTGCCATTACCACCTTTGATGGTGTCGTTTTGTTGTAAATTGGCCAATATGCTGGTGGTGGTATCGTCTCCACCTTGAGCGTCTATGATATCTTGTTGGGGGGTGGTGGTGAAGTTGTCGTTATCATTTTCAGTCACATTATTGATACTAATGGTTAATTGTCTCTCAAAGAATAACCCACTTTGGTCTGTGGTGCGAACGCGAACGCTGTAACTGTTTTTAGTTTCAAAGTTAAAGACAGCGTTGGTTCTGAGTTGATTTCCAGTAATGGTAAATAAACTATTATCCGTTGCACCGTCCCCTGTAACTAAACTATAGGTAAAGGTGTTTGCTGTATCTGGGTCTGTGGTGGTGAGATTACCAACCACTGTACCACTAACTTGGTTTTCGGCAACGGTGTTATTAGAGAGAGTTAAATTAGTAGGAGTTTCGTTAACGTTATTGACTCCAATGGTTAATTGTCTCTCAAAAGATAACCCACCTTGGTCTGTGGTTTTGACTCTAATGCTGTAACTGTTTTTGGTTTCAAAGTCAAATACAGTATTAGCTATGAGTTGATTATCAACAATACTAAATAAACTGTTTTCGGTGTCACCATCCCCTGTAACTAAACTATAGGTAAAGGTGTTTCCTGTATCTGGGTCTATGCTGATGAGATTACCAATTACACCATCTGTTTGACCTTCATCAATTGCGGTGTTGTCAAGCAACAAATCGGTGGGTGCTTCATTAATGTCGTTAACGTTAATATTTAATTGTCTCTCAAAAGATAATCCATCTTGGTCTTCAGTTTTGACTCTAATGCTGTAACTTGTTTGGGTTTCAAAGTCAAATACAGTATTAGCTATGAGTTGATTACCAACAAAATAAAATGAACTGTTATCGATGTCACCAACCCCTGCAATTAAGCTATAGGTAAAGGTGTTTCCTGTATCTTGGTCTGTGCTAGTGAGATTACCAACCACTGTACCAACAGCCTTGTTTTCCTCAATGGTGCTAGTGGATAGTGTTAAGTTAGTAGGAGCGTCGTTAACGTTACTGACTCCAATGGTTAATTGTCTCTCAAAAGATAACCCACTTTGGTCTGTGGTTTTGACTCTAATGCTGTAACTGTTTTTGGTTTCAAAGTCAAATACAGCGTTGGTTTTAAGTTGATTTCCAGTAATAGTAAATAAACTATTATCCGTTGCACCATCCCCAGTGACTAAACTATAGGTAAAGGTGTTTCCTATATCTTGGCCTGTGCTAGTGAGATTACCAACCACTGTACCAACAGCCTTGTTTTCCTCAATGGTGCTAGTGGATAGTGTTAAGTTAGTAGGAGCGTCGTTAACGTTACTGACTCCAATGGTTAATTGTCTCTCAAAAGATAACCCACTTTGGTCTGTGGTTTTGACTCTAATGCTGTAACTGTTTTTGGTTTCAAAGTCAAATACAGCGTTGGTTTTAAGTTGATTTCCAGTAATAGTAAATAAACTATTATCCGTTGCACCATCCCCAGTGACTAAACTATAGGTAAAGGTGTTTCCTATATCTTGGCCTGTGCTAGTGAGATTACCAACCACTGTACCAACAGCCTTGTTTTCCTCAACGGTGCTAGTGGATAGTGTTAAGTTAGTAGGAGCGTCGTTAATGTTGGTAACGGTAATAGCTACGTCTTTTGTGGCGGTTAATGTACCATCATCAGCGATAACACTGATGTCATAAATGTTATTTGCACCGTTATCACTAGGTAATTCAAAGTTAGGAGCGGTTTTGAAGGTGACAACGCCGTTGCTACTGTTGATGTTAAAGAGGTTAGCATCAGTACCGGATAAGCTATAGGTCAGGGTTGTACCTGCATCTGCATCGGTGGCAATAACGGTATAAACTGTTCCTGTACCGTTTTCGGCGAAGGTGGCGGTAGCAGCACTGGTAATAACTGGGACTGCTTCGTTAACGTTAGTAACGGTAATATTTAATTGTTTCTCAAAGGATAACCCACCTTGGTCTTCAGTTTTGACTCTAATGCTGTAAATTGTTTGGGTTTCAAAGTCAAATACAATATTAGCTATGAGTTGTTTATCAACAATACTAAATGAACTGTTGTCGGTGTCACCATCCCCTGTAATTAAGCTATAGGTAAAAGTGCTTCCTGTATCTGGGTCAGTGCTGATGAGATTACCAATTATACCATCTGTTTGACCTTCATCAATTGTGGTGGTGTCAGTGGTGTTGTCATAAGACAAATCGGTGGGTGCTTCGTTAATGTCATTAACGGTAATATTTAATTGTTTCTCAAAGGTTAACCCACCTTGGTCTGTGGTGCGAACGCGAACGCTGTAACTGTTTTTGGTTTCAAAGTCAAAGACAGCGTTGGTTCTCAGTTGATTTCCGCTAATGGTAAATAAACTATTATCCGTTGCACCGTCCCCTGTAACTAAACTATAGGTAAAGGTGTTTGCTGTATCTGGGTCTGTGCTACCGAAATTACCAATTACTGTACCAATGGCTTGATTTTCGGCAACTGTGCTACTGTCAAGTAACACGTTGGTAGGAGTTTCGTTAACGTTGCTGACTCCAATGGTTAATTGTCTTTCAAAGAATAACCCACCCTGGTCTGTTGTCCTGAGTCGAATGCTGTAATTGTTTTTGGTTTCAAAGTTAAAGACAGCGTTGGTTCTCAGTTGATTTCCGCTAATGGTAAATAAACTATTATCCGTTGCACCGTCCCCTGTAACTAAGCTATAAGTAAAAGTGTTTGCTGTATCTGGGTCTGTGGTGGTGAGATTACCAACCACTGTACCACTAACTTGGTTTTCGGCAACGGTGTTATTAGAGAGAGTTAAATTAGTAGGAGTTTCGTTAACGTTATTGACTCCAATGGTTAATTGTCTCTCAAAGAATAACCCACCCTGGTCTGTTGTCCTGAGTCGAATGCTGTAACTGTTTTTGGTTTCAAAGTTAAAGACAGCGTTGGTTCTGAGTTGATTTCCGCTAATGGTAAATAAACTATTATCCGTTGCACCTGTGCCAGTAACTAAGCTATAAGTAAAAGTGTTTGCTGTATCTGGGTCTGTGGTGGTGAGATTACCCACTACTGTACCAATAATTTGGTTTTCCGCAACGGTGCTATTAGAGAGTGTGAGGTTGGTAGGGGTTTCGTTAACGTTATTAACTCCAATGGTTAATTGTCTTTCAAAGAATAACCCCCCTTGGTCTGTTGTCCTCAGTCGAACGCTATAACTGTTTTTAGTTTCAAAGTCAAAGACAGCGTTGCTTCTCAGTTGATTTCCGCTAATGGTAAATAAACTATTATCCGTTGCACCGTTCCCAGTGACTAAGCTATAAGTAAAGGTGTTTCCTGTATCTGGGTCTGTGGTGGAAAGATTACCAACCACTGTACCAATAATTTGGTTTTCGGCAATTGTGCTGGTGGAGAGTGTGAGGTTAGTGGGTGCTTGGTTGGCGTTACCAGTAAACTCACTGACATTAATAATCTTTAAACCACCGTCATCATCAGCTACATAAGCATAGTTACCGACTACTTGCACACCATAAGCATAGCCAGAAGTATCATAATTGCCCTTGAGGGTGGGGGTTGTGGGGTTGCTGATGTCAATTATTTGTAGTCCTTTATAATCATCAGCTACATAAGCATAGTTACCGACTACTTGCACACCTCTAACAAAGCTAGAAGTATCATAATTGCCCTTGAGGGTGGGGGTTGTGGGGTTGCTGATGTCAATTATTTGTAGTACTGAATAACCATCAGCTACATAAGCATAGTTACCGACTACTTGTACACCATAAGCATAGCCAGGTGTATCATAATTGCCTTTGAGGGTGGGGGTTGTGGGGTTGCTGATGTCTATTATTTGTAGTCCTGTATCAGCATCAGCTACGTAAGCATAGTTACCCAATACTTGCACACCATTAGCATAGCCAGAAGTATCATAATTGCCCTTGCGGGTGGGGTTAGTGGGGTTGCTGATGTCTATTATTTGTAGTCCTGAATACCCACCAGCTACGTAAGCATAGTTACCGACTACTTGCACACCTAAAGCATAGCCAGATGTATTATAATTGCCCTTGCGGGTGGGGGTAGTGGGGTTGCTAATATCAATGATTTGTAGTCCTGAATCATAATCAGCTACGTAAGCATAGTTACCGACTACTTGCACACCATAAGCCCAGCCAGAAGTACCATAATTGCCCTTGAGGGTGGGGGTTGTGGGGTTGCTGATGTCTATGATTTGTAGTCCTGAATCTCTATCAGCTACGTAAGCATAGTTACCGACTACTTGCACACCATAAGCCCAGCCAGATGTAGCATAATTGCCTTTGAGGGTGGGGGTAGTGGGGTTGCTGATGTCAATGATTTGTAGTCCTTTATAATCATCAGCTACATAAGCGTAGCTACCGACTACTTGCACACCATAAGCATAGCCAGAAGTATCATAATTGCCCTTGAGGGTGGGATTTGTGGGGTTGCTTATGTCTATTATTTGTAGTCCTGAATACCCATCAGCTACGCAAGCATAGTTACCCACTACTTGCACACCTCTAGTATAGCTAGATGTATTATAATTGCCCTTGAGGGTGGGGGTAGAGGGGTTGCTGATATCAATGATTTGTAGTCCTTTATAATCATCAGCTACATAAGCATAGTTACCGACTACTTGCACACCCCAAGCACTGCCAGGTGTATCATAATTGCCCTTGAGGGTGGGGGTAGAGGGGTTGCTGATGTCAATTATTTGTAGTCCTGATTCACCATCAGCTACGTAAGCATAGTTACCGACTACTTGCACACCATAAGCATAGCCAGGTGTATCATAATTGCCTTTGAGGGTGGGGGTTGTGGGGTTGCTGATGTCTATGATTTGTAGTCCTGAATCTCTATCAGCTACGTAAGCATAGTTACCGACTACTTGCACACCAT
>NZ_JACJQS010000074.1:0-6070 GCF_014696755.1 Anabaena sp. FACHB-1391
TTGTTGACTACGATTAAATTTAGTTAAACCTCCTGAACCTGTTTCTACAGGTAGTCCGGTTGCTTTTAGAACTTCTAGTAATGCAGTACGAGTCGTGTTTACTGCTGCTGCATCAGCCAGTGGTCTTTTAGCTTGCTTCAAGATTTTTTCTAACTTTGAAGGGTCTTTTTTGAGAAAATCTTTGATGTCTTTCGTTCCCTTTTTGGTGTTACACTTTTCACAACTTAAAGTGAGATTCGTAATTGAATTACTACCACCCTTGGCTCGTGGATGAATATGTTCTACTTGAAAAGGAACGTCTTTCGCTCCACAGTAAGCACATTGTCTACCCCACTTTTCTAGCAAGTATTCTCTGGTTTCGTAACCAGCTAAAGTTCCCTGTTGATATTCCTTACCTTGAATATCAGGATTAGCCATTAATTGCATATCAAACCTGACTAATTCTTGGCTAATAGCCTGAATTGGTGCAAGTTTACGCAATCTTTCAACCCAAGTTTTAATATTTTCAACTCGACTTTGTAGGCTCGGTGCTAACCATCCTTCTAGACAGGTTCTATTCAAAAACCTTGGTTGTCTGTAACGAGTTTTTCTTGCACGTCTAGAACGTCTTAATTGCCTTCTAGAAGTTAAAGCATCTCTAATTGCAAAGCCTCTATGTTTTAATTCAGCAGCAAATACAACTTCGCCAGTTGAATCATTAACTAATACCATTCCCGTGAACTTTGCACCAGGGTCAATCTTTAGCTTTAGCGACGATACTGGTGAGTCAGGACGCGATTTTTTGAGGATAATTGTGAACGGAAACTGTCTAAATATTGCTGCTTTTTTGCTTCTTAGTAGTTGTCTAGCTTGCGCTGAATGAATTGGGTTTAATGGCGTGAAGTTGGTATCTAAAACAAATACTTTGGACATATTGTCCCTCCTTGCGGGTAATGTTAGCCTAGACAAAGATTTAAAGGCTTTTTACGCTAACAGCACTGGATTAACCCAATAAGCCTGTTTAACTGTTAACCTCAGCAGCTACAAACTGGCTGCGTATTTGTAGGTGAGATGACCTGAAAATCGTAGTGATTTAACACTTAGTCGGGTAAACTCTGGGCTTTAAAAGCCCCCACTTACCCAAAGGGAAGTGGTGGGTAATTTACTCCTGCTATAATAATTTTTCCGATTTACTGTCTAAATTGACTGTAGTGTTTGATTCTGGAAATACGATTCTTAACAGGGGAGGAGCGATAAATGTGGTAATAATCACCATCATAATAATTGCCGCCCCTAGTGGTTTGGAAAGGACACCACTAGCAGCACCTACACCAGCAAATACTAAACCTACCTCACCCCTGGGAATCATTCCTACACCAATAGCCAAGCGATTAATTCCCGGTTGACCAAATACTGTTAGTCCTGTCACCACTTTACCAATAATGGCGACAGTAATCAGGAAAGTTGCCATGATTAAGGCTTCTTGATTTGTGGGAATAGCTGGGTTTAAGACTCCTAAATCAGTTTTTGCTCCCACAGTCACAAAGAAAACTGGAACTAGCATATCCGCAATGGGGATAACTTGCTTTTGTAATTCCTTGCGTTTGTCCGTTTCTTCCAGAACCAAACCAGCAGCAAAAGCTCCCAGAATTGCCTCTAAATGGATGACAGAGGCTAGGTAAGACATGATAATGGCAAAAATGAAGGCCGGGATGACTAATTCCCCTCTAGTTTTAAGTTTATCAGCGATCGCCACAAAGGATTTATTAAATACATTACCAAAAACCACCGCCCCAATCAAAAAAGCACTGGCGCTAATAATTAAATAAACCACATTACCAACATCAACCGCCCCATCTTTAGCTAAACTAGCAACCACAGCCAGCACGATAATTCCCAAAACATCATCAATAACCGCAGCACCCAGGATAATCTGTCCCTCCTTAGAATTTAAGCGACCTATTTCCGAAAGCACCTTAGAGGTAATTCCAATACTAGTTGCAGTTAAAGCCGCACCAGCGAAAATAGCAGGTATAGCACTAACACCAAATATTGTCATTAACCCCACAGTTCCCGCAGCAAAAGGAACTATCACCCCCACGGTAGCCACAACAAAAGCCTGAATACCCACCGCCATAAGGTCCTTGAGATTAGACTCTAAGCCAATTTCAAACAAGAGGATAATCACACCCAATTCTGATAAAACCGAAATCACCTCAGACTGGGCTGCAAATACCTGTGGTGTCGCTTCTGGGCTTAACCCAGCGGTGATTTGTAAAAAGGACATAATCAAAGAATTAGCAGCGTCTGTACCACCCTCAGGGAATATCAACAAATGCAGTACAGAGACACCGACAACCACACCCCCGACAAGTTCACCTAAAACCGCAGGTAAACCGATTTTGTTGGATAATTCCCCCCCCACCTTGCTGGCAAAGTAAATCACGACTAAACTCAATAGTACGGCCGCTAACACCATGGAACTATCTGCTGTTTCTGTGGCTGTAGCCAATAAGGGAACGTTAAAGTTGATTTCCATGAAAAACTGTATTGGTTATACAAAGATCCTTTTTTTATTTTTACCTGTTTTTGGTGGTAATTTATTCATATCTATTTTCACCTAAACACGGGCATCCCAAATGCACACAAAGATTTTGACAGTGTTTATATACCTGGGGCTGTAAACTAGAAATGGTAACGGGATTGGACAGTAAAGCTGTAGCAAAGGATCTGCCTGAGTGTATTTCATCCCATAGCGATCGCATTTGTAAACCCCTTCCTTTACCGGGTGCATGAATGCCAAAACCAGAAATAATACTACACCAAACAGGCTGAAAATGCCGAATCAGCACCGATTCACCCCAAGCAACTAAATCCACAGCCATTGCTACCACTGTAAAGTGAAAATCTGCAACATCAAGATTGTTAGTTTGACGAATAGAATTTCTATGTTCTCTTAAACGACCAATTAAACCCCCTGTAATAGTTCTTTGTCCAGTTCGCTTCCCTGAATTTTCCGCTTTACCAATGTAAATTGGTAGACAACAAGAATTTTGATTTGCGTAAGTTATAGCTGAGTAAAGGGGAAATTCTCCCCGGTAATAAAGTAAGTAAACACCAACATAACCAGCTAACTCTTCTTTAAGTTCATCCAGTTCAGCGAGAGGATAACAATGCTGTCTAGTCTGAAACTCAATTAATTGCTCACGCAGTGTTGGAGGTGCTTGAAAAACTTCTAATGGCATGATCAATTTTAACTAGACAGATGTTTTAATTTTCACGCAACATTGAACTTCTTGTAAATGGGTGCGGATGCTAGTAGCAATAGTATAGGCCAGGGTAACAGGTACAGCATTACCAATTTGACGCATTGACTCACCCCAAGCACCGGGGAAGTAGTAATCATCAGGGAAAGTTTGCAATCTTGCAGCCTCACGCACCGTAAAATAGCGGACTTGTCCGTCAGGAAAAGCAAGCATATTCTCGCCACCAGGAACACCATGCACACCTGCTTTCAGGGTTTTGGCTGGTTTATACCAAGAACTACCTGTATGACCGGGATAGCTTTTAGCACCAGGAATGTAGATATGATTAGGAATTTCTGCCGCTAAATTAGTGTTTTCAGGTGGTGGTAAGTCAGTTATTGCATCCCTAACAGTCTGCCAGGGAGAAGTTATACTAGCCAGTAAACTCGCCCCTTTCCGTTGGTAGCTACTGCGTATTTTTATGGGCATTTCTGGACGGTATAAGTTAGCAATACCGTGACGTTCCCAGTATTCACCCGTCACCCATTGATCCCAAATCAGCGCCTCTTCTGTATGGGTTGGTTCAGGAAAAGACCAGTTAGCTTGTAAATCTGAACGGAAACCCACAATAAAAACTCGCTCACGTTTTTGTGGAACTCCATAATTAGCTGCATTTAATAACTGCCACTTTACCCGATAACTAAGTTCATCCTTGATATTACTACGCTGATGTTCCTCAAGTCTGACTAAATGATCAGCCCAAGATTCATCAGTGTGGGGTTGCAATTCAGGATGATTTAACTGTAAAATAATATACTCAAAATAATTAATAAAATTAGGTCGCACTAAACCACGGACATTTTCAATTAAAAAAGCTTTGGGACGTAATTCCCGCACAGCCCGTAAAAATTCGGGAAACATATCCCGTTTATCTAAATAACCATGATGGTTACCACCAATGGAAAAAGGTTGACAAGGTGGACCACCTGCTAAAAGGTCTATTTCTCCTCTGATATTAGAGTAGTTAAAATCAGCTACGTCTATTTGATGGATACACCAGTCGCTTACAAGTTGCATCCCTCGCTGCTGATTTTCACGAATGGTATGACAACTATGTTTATCTCGCTCCACAAGCGCTTGATGATCAAAGCCAGCGCGAGTGCATCCCATTGCTAAACCTCCAGCACCCGTAAATAACTCTAGTGATTTGAATTTAGACATAATAACAAGATAAGTAGGTTGGCGTTAAAAATTGTCGTTATAGTGAGGGAACTCTTAACTGGGAACAGAGAACAGGGAACAGAAAAGAGGTTTCGGGTAACTTTACTTTTCGTTACTTATGTCGGTTTTTTTCCGTTCACCTATTTACATACTAATTTGCTATTTCTGGTCCAATAATTTTAATTCCCTGTTTTTCTTTTTCCGCTAACTCTAAATTTAATAGCAGCAGTCTTTCTAAAATATCATCTTCTGGGTTGAATTGATAAGCTGACATTACCAGTTTATCTAATTGTTGATGTAGTTTATAAAGTTGACTGCTCGGTTCGGTGAAAAATTTATTATATAATGTGGTGATTCCCCATTGTTTGGTTTCCATTTGTTGACTACGATATTCATGTAGTTCTTCTGTTTTAGTGCGAATTTGTTGGACTAGGTTGATATCTACTGTTTGCGGAAATGGGAAGGTTTCAAAACAAGTGTTGTGAGTATAACGAGTGTCACCTTTTAAAGTCGAACTTTGCGCTTTTACCCAAACACGATGTACGTTAGATGTGAGAATACCAAGGATATAAAAATCATCTAATGCGAGAACAGTAATAGAGTTATTAGGTAGCCAATCTTTATTAACTCGTGAAAAAATAAACCATTTAGAATGACAAGGAACTGCAAAATAAAATGATAAAGTAGATAATGCTGTTCTCATTGCTGGTCTTTTTTCACCATATTTCCACCAATTCATTCTGGTAACATCTCTACGATTACTATCCCGTTCATATTTAACATAGGTTTTAATGTGTTCAAAAGGTAATTGATAATCACTAGCATCCTCAAGACTCATATCATTAAAATCAATAATCCATCTTTTCGGTGTACCATGAGGATTATCTGTTAAATCTTGTGCTGAAATAGATTGTTTAAGAACATCTTGATTTTTTACATCTGTTTTTATCCAATCTGTAACCTGTTGTTCAGTTACAAAAAATCCTTTTCCCACAGGAATTACACCCTGAAAGCATTTATTGAGATTTACTTTTAACCGCACAGCTTGAGAAACATCAACACTAGATTTTAGAGAAGAATTGATTTGTGAAACTACAAGATCATCTAAATAATATTTTCGCGGTTTATCCTTACACCAATTAATAATACTCACATGAACCTTCGCAGCACCAGACCAAGGTTGTGTAGAAACAGCCTCATGAATATAACCACCATTTTGAGTAATATAATCTAAAGCCGCAATTCTACTTTTACCTTGACTTATAGAATTAGTACCAACCAAACCAACTCTACCCTTCTCATCAATTTTATCATGAGCCAACCGAAACCAATAAGCACAAAAATCTACATCTTTAACTTTCGGAAAACGTTGAAAAATTCTATCTACATATTTATCATTTAAATCCATTCTCATGTTTTTACCACCCAAAAACGGTGGATTTCCAATAATAGCATCAGCTTTGACCCATTCACTAAACAAAGCATCTTGACAAACAATATTATCATCCAAAGTATCCAAAGGTAAAGCAGGTTCAGTCAAACATAAATCATCAATCGCAATTTTCCGCGCTATCATCAAAGTTACCCGCGCTAATTCCACAGCAAAAGGATTTGTATCCATACCA
>NZ_JACJQS010000075.1:0-4911 GCF_014696755.1 Anabaena sp. FACHB-1391
TTCCTCAATATGGGCTGCAACTATTTTTTCTCGGAGATCCACTGAATATGCTTTCATGACAGTATTATCTTTATTATTACTAACTGTACCTCATAACTTCGGAAACTGCTGTATAATTATCGTGCCTTTGACCTTTATCACCAATTTGTCGTGAGTTTGGCGATTTTAGGTGATACGAGTTCCACTTGGCGACCTAACAGTTATCATCAAGCAATGTTAGATTGTGAATTAAGTCTGAAGTTCCCCATTGCTAAACTCCTGGACTATGAATCACGGTGGAATGAACTAGAATCAAGTGATAATCCCTTTGCTATCATAGTAATGGCGCATTTGAAAACCAAAGCCACCACAGGTAATTTAGCAGAACGGGAACAGTGGAAATGGACATTAGTTAGGGGACTTTACGAGCGAGGCTTAACAAAAGAAAAGATTGTTAACCTTTTTAAGATAATTGATAAAATGATGACATTGCCCAAAGAATTGCAACAGGGATTAGTCGCTAAAATTAAACATTTGGAGGAGGAAAATCAAATGCCTTTTATTAGTCCAACAGAAGAATTAGCAATGGAACGAGGGGTAGAAAGGGGAATAGAGCAGGGAGAACAACAACTGATTTTCCGGCAACTAAATCGGCGAATTGGTCGAATTGAATCATCATTCATTGAGACAATTCGGACATTGACAATTGACCAATTAGAATTACTCGGTGAAGCACTCTTAGATTTCTCCACTGTCACTGATTTAGAACAATGGTTAGAAAATAACTCAGAGTTTTAGAAAACAAAACCCCATGGTTCACTAATTACTGTGGGGTAAAACAACTTTCTAGAAGCCGAGATTCTTGGGAGAAATTAAATTAGGACTTACGCAACTGTCACCCCAAAAATCTCTTGTAGGGTGCGTCAGATATCAACAATCTGTTTATTTGCAGGATTTATCCAGTAGCAAAGCACCCTACCAATGTGCCAGTTGGGTAAGTCCTGGAAAAGTTAGAAAATTTGCTACTTAGGTAAATCTCAAATATAAAGAAATAATTAAGAATATCCAAAAATTATATAAATTGTTATTACAGAACTATGCAAATGGGAACAAAGACTGTATATTAGTGTCAACTTGAGTATACCGAAAGATTTATAGTCTACCAATTATGAGATACCTCTGGTTCACCACAAAATGAACCGGGGGTATCTGTGTTTTGGGGCTAATTAACAGAATTTACCTCCAACCTAACCAACGTAAACAAGGACTAATTAAGTAATAGCTGATACTTAAAGAAAAACTAATTAAGATACTCACAAAACTAAAAAAACCCAGGGGTGAAAATATATCAAACCCTTGTGGTTCTCTATAAAAATGAAATAAATGTAGTCTTAATCCTAAGTTAGTGAAAACACCTATCAAATTAGCACTACCCAAACCAGCAATTACAGCATAAGCGATTTTATGAGTGCGAATACCTAAACCTAATGTCAGTATGGGAAGTGATATCAAAATCCATATTACGAAGTTTTCACTACTATTTTGAGTGGGAATGAATTGACAAGCTATCCAGCCTAGACTATAACCAATCAAACCCATAAAAGCGGAAACCAGAAACCGTCGCTTTTGTCCAAAACAACCTGACAAGCTTAGTCCCAAACCTGTTCCCAAACCTGCAAAAGCGTAGACTATGGTTTCGGCGGCTATGTACGGTTGATTTTTGACTAATGTTGGTAATAGATAGGCTAGTAATTCTAGCCAGCGATCGCCTAAACTGGTATAATCAGCCAGAATAAAACCGATGATAGTGGCTATTCCCATGCAAATACTAGTCAAAATCATTACCCAAATAGTCACCAAACCAGCAAATAAAAACTTAAATACTCCCCGAATAATAAATAAAGTTGTATTACCTATAGCTTGGAAAAATTGAACAACTAATTTTACTAAATACTTGCCAATGCGGGTAAATAATCCTTCCCGTGGTAATGGGGAAGCAATCTTTAATAATCTTTTGTGAATAATACCTGCGTGTGCTGGACGCGATCGCACGTCATCCTGTACCATTTCATCTAGCAAGTCTGCTAAATCTGGTTTAATCTGACAATAATTACGCCACCGTAATTTTCCCGTGAGACTGTCTTCCAATTCAGGTGGATATTTACCCGTTAGGAGTTGAATCATCGTCCGTCCCAAAGCATAGAAATCTGCCCCAGGACCGACATTACTACCATGAATTTGTTCTTGAGGACTATAACCGGAGGAGTATAAGCGGGTGGAGGTAGAATGGGATTTTAAAACTGAACCACTAACTTGTTTAGCGCCCCCAAAATCAATTAAGACTAACTTATCCTCCTTGAGGGGTTTAGCGGGTGTAGAGGTTCGTAACATTAAATTAGAAGGCTTTATATCTCGGTGAATAATTTGGCGCTTGTGTAACTCCTGCAAAATCTGTACAGCTTGAATAAACCAACATAAAACTAAATCTTCTGGACAACCTTGGGGGGAATTTATTAATACTTCCTCTAAAGTATAGCCATGGATTTTTTCCATCACCAAACATGGTAATTGAAGGGGTTGAGGATTGATCAAATTAACTTGAAAATACCCATCATTGTCCACTTTGGGGACGGCATTACTACGGAAATTACTTAAAAATTCCGCCTCTTGCATGAACAATTCAAGTGCCTTCGCTGAAGTCTCTACAAGCACCTTGAGGACTTTTTCTGTTTGTGTCTTTTCATCCCAAATTGTATAAATTTGAGCAAATCCCCCTGATCCTAGTGGTTTAAGAGGGAAATAACGTTCTAACAAATGCAACTGTGCGCCACAACTGTTACAAAATTTGTTTCCCCAGGGTTGGGGATAAGGACGTTGACAATGAGGATTTATGCAGTGAACTGCACTCTGAGTTATCTGGGTCAAAACCACGAAAATACAAAGGCTGGATTGATTTTAGCGTCTCTTGAGGGTTGTGGATAGGGTTAAATCAAAATCAAGAAAAAAATTGGCACAAACACAGACCATTCAAATCAATTCAGATCAGGAATGATGGGTCTGACCCCCTATTAATTATCCGGTAAAAATGTAATTAAAAAAGATTAATAATCAAGAATGAAAAAATTTCAGAAAAATGCCAAATTGGCAACCATGGTCAAATGAACCAGGCTAAATTATATGAGACAAGCAAAAACAAGGGATTGTTAAGAGGTTAAATCAACTAACATAAAGCTCTTGTGGAGATTGTCTAAAAAATCAATAGAATTAGTATTTGCTGCACAGGAATACCTGCTAAATATAGACGTGATCGTTAACCTGCAAATTACCCCCCTAATTAACGGGTTTCGTCTATATGAATAAATTCCTAAACGCTTCAGCAGCAAATGGTAGAGTGGGAGAGAAAGGCGCTTGGTAATGCCTCCTCCCACTCTCTTTTTCTGGGGAGTTTTTCCTCACATAGAATTGGTATGACCCAACAACCAATTTAAATGCTGTGGTAATAATGTTGCTAAATCATAGTTATTGATTATAGTCTTTCTGGCAGCGGCACGAATAGGAATCATATCTGGGGAATTATCCAAAGCCGCGTTGACTTTGTTAGCAATTTGTTGGGGAGAAAAGAAATCTACCAACAGTCCATTTTTACCATCTTCAATTACTTCTAAAACTGGTGGAGTATCAGAAGCTATTAATAAACATCCTGTAGACATGGCTTCTAACATTGACCAGGATAAGACAAAAGGACGGGTTAAATAAATATGGGCTGAGGAAGCTTGTAAAACTTGGAGATATTCACTATAAGGTAGTCTACCGGTAAAGTGTAATCTGGATAAATCCAAATCTAACTTTTCTAACATTAACTGTTTATAGGTTTTACCATCTGGTAGAGTTTTTCCATAAGCTACCCTATCTTCCCCCACAACTACAACATGACAATTTGGCCGTTGTTGTTGAATTAATGCTACTGCTTCCATGAACTGAGGAAAACCGCGATAAGGTTCCATTCCCCTGCCTACATAGGTTACTAATTCTGTAACCTGGGAAAGGTCAAGATTAATGCGAGGTAAAACTAATTTAGCATCTGGCTGGGGTTGAAAAAAATTAGTATCAATTCCATCGTGACAAACACTGATTTTACTATGATATTCTGGGGGAAATTGCTGCCGTTGCCAATTAGTAGGAGAAAGACCACGATGACAATTATATAAATCAATTAAAATCGGGGCATTTTTCACACGAATACGACATAAATCATCTGCATTTAGTGGTTCACTGGGATCAAAATCAGCATCAGAACCGCGACCATGATAAAACCATTCAAAGAAACACAATAATTCTGCTTCGGGGAAAATTTCTTTCATAAATAATGTCGGACCCCAACCCGAATGACCGTAAATTATATCTGGGATAAAACCCTGTGTTTTCAGATTTTCTGCCATTCGATATACAGCTTGTCCAGTAATAACTGCATTTTCTAAATTGCGGACATAATGATGGGTTTGGGGTGCTGCTTGACGGGAAGGTTGATAAATAGCTTTAAATACACCAGGTATAGTTCCTTCCTGACGATTAGTGCCAAATACAATTTGGTAATTGCTATCTTGGGCTAAAGCTGCGGCTAAATGGCGAAATTGAGCGGGAAAGTTGGGATGTAAGAATAAAATCCGTTTGGGAATTGTCGCAGCATTTTTCATATATGTAAATACTTATCTTTGAGTCAATGTGATACTTATTTTATAATACATTACAGCCATTTTATTTTGAGGGTGATATTATTGACGCTCCCCGCCCTATAGAGGGACGGGGATTCTTGTTTCAACCCACATTCCGCACCCTGAACTGTCACAGATCAAAAAAGCAGAGATAGTAGTACATAATAACTAACGATCAATTAAAGAGAAATAAGCTTAATGAGAATACATATCATTAAAA
>NZ_JACJQS010000076.1:0-4826 GCF_014696755.1 Anabaena sp. FACHB-1391
GATGAAAGGATGTACAGGATGAAGATGGGGATTTTTTGATGATGTCAATGATTTTAAATGGTGCGTTACTATATAATATAGCGAACTGCTTGCAGCAGCGCTTCGCTATCGCTATCCTACCTCCAAAGCCTTTACCTCAAGTACAGATATTAATAATAAAATAAAACTCTTGTGGTGCAGGCATCTTGCCCGCACAAAATGTACCTCACTCAACCTAAACTTACCCTATTATATAGCGAACTGCTTGCAGCAGCGCTTCGCTATCGCTGTGCTACACCCAAAGTCTTCACCTCAAGTACAGATATTAATAATAAAATAAAACTCTTGTGGTGCGGGCATCTTGCCCGCACAAGGTGTACCTCACTCAAGCTGAACTTACTATATTATATAGCGAACTGCTTGCAGCAGCGCTTCGCTATCGCTATCCTACTCAAAAAGCTATTCCCTGTTCCCTGTCACCTGTCACCTAATTTCAGATAGTTCTTCCTTATCAAGCTTAGGATAACATATTTAAAATCCTTTGTCAATACCTAAAAAGCAAATTTTTCGCGGTTTTTTTTGCGTTAATTGTTGCTTTGTGGGGTGATGTCAGAATCAGGATATCCAGGATGAAAGGATGTACAGGATGAAGATGGGGATTTTTTGATGATGTCAATGATTTTAAATGGTGCGTTACTATATAATATAGCGAACTGCTTGCAGCAGCGCTTCGCTATCGCTATCCTACCTCCAAAGCCTTTACCTCAAGTACAGATATTAATAATAAAATAAAACTCTTGTGGTGCGGGCATCTTGCCCGCACAAAATGTACCTCACTCAACCTAAACTTACCCTATTATATAGCGAACTGCTTGCAGCAGCGCTTCGCTATCGCTATCCTACTCAAAAAGCTATTCCCTGTTCCCTGTTCCCTGTCAACTGTCACCTAATTTCAGATAGTTCTTCCTTATCAAAATTATGATAACATATTTCAAATCCTTTGTCAACACCTAAAAAACAAATTTTTCGCGTCTTGTTGGCTGTTCCCTGTTCTCTGTTCTCTGTTCCCTGTTCTCTGTTCCCTGTTCTCTGTTCCCTGTTCCCTGTTCTCTGTTCCCTGTCACCTGTCCCCGTGGCGTAGCACCTGTCACCTGATTAAAGTGATAATTGTAGGTTGGGTTAAGCGACAACGTAACCCAACAAAGTCCTAACAACAAAGTCCCTAAGTTATTGGGTTGAGAAAACCCAATAAAGCTATTAACTAAATAGGAAAGTACCTCCGAACAGGTTTAAACTCGCATTGGTGCTATTAAATCCAGATGTATCAGATAAAGTCATTAATGATTGACCAGTACCAAAACCAGCATTACCAATAATACCATCTCCAATTCGCACTAATGTAGAATTACCTGATGTAATCACATCAAAATTGGCAATACCTGTAAAGTTCAGTTTATCGCCACTGACACCGCGCACAAATTGGTAAACTATATCTGTACCATGACCAAGAACGTAGTTAACGTTATCTACAGCATTATCGTTTAAACCTAAATACAGGCTATCGCTACCACCACCACCAATTAAAGTATCAGCACCCGCACCACCTGTGAGAACGTTATTACCAGTATTACCTGTAATGTTGTTATTTAGTTCATTACCTGTACCATTAATAGCGGTTGTTCCCTGTAACGTCAGGTTTTCTACATTGGCGCTGAGGGTGTAAGTTGCTGCGGTGCTGAAAACGCTATCTGTTCCTTCATTAGCATTTTCTGTGATGCTATCTGCTGTACTGTCCACATAATAGGAGTCGTTACCAGCGCCACCAATAAGGGTATCAGCACCAGTACCACCGGTGAGAACGTTATCGGCTGCGTTACCTGTAATGATATTATTGAGGGTGTTACCTGTACCATTAATGGCGGTTGTTCCCTGTAACGTTAGGTTTTCTACATTGGCGCTGAGAGTATAAGTTGCTGCGGTGCTGAAAACGCTATCTAGTCCTTGTCCTACTAATTCTGTAATGATATCTGCTGTATTGTCTACATAGTAGGAATCGTTACCAACACCACCAATGAGGGTATCATTTCCTAAATCACCATTGAGGGTATCATTTCCTAAACCACCATTAAGAGTGTTATTACCAGTGTTACCTGTAATGATATTATTCAGGTTATTACCTGTACCGTTAATAGCGGTTGTTCCCTGTAACGTTAGGTTTTCTAAGTTGGTTTTTAATGTCCAAGTGATAGAAGATTCAACGGTATCTATGCCACCATTTAAACCTTCAGCAATGATATCACCAATATCTTCTACGACAAAGGTATCATTTCCTTTACCACCGATTAAAAAGTCTATACCTGCTCCCCCGTTCAGAGTGTCATTACCGTCTCCACCGGTTAAATCATCGTTTCCTGTACCTGCTTTAATCCAATCATTACCAGTAGTACCATCAAAACTGATAGTACCTGTAAAGCTGCTTAAATCAAAGCGTTCAAATCCGAATACTGTTGTCCCAGGAATATCTAATTGATTGGTGGTGTTACTGGTATCTATGGAGATAAGATCGTTAACTGTTCCTCCAGTGATAATTAAGGTGTCTGTGCCATTACCACCTTTGATGGTGTCGTTTTGTTGTAAATTGGCCAATATGCTGGTAATGGTGTCGTTTTCACCTTGAGCGTCTATGATATCTTGTTGGGCTGTGGTGGTTAAGTTGGTAGGAGTTTCGTTAAGGTCAGTTACTCCAATGGTTAATTGTTTCTCGAAGGATAACCCACCCTGGTCTGTTGTCCTCAGTCGAATGCTATAACTGTTTTTGGTTTCAAAGTCAAAGACAGCGTTGGTTCTAAGTTGATTTCCGCTAATGGTAAATAAACTATTATCTGTTGCACCGTTCCCAGTGACTAAACTATAGGTAAAGGTGTTTCCTGTATCTGGGTCTGTGGTGGTGAGATTACCAACCACTGTACCAATAATTTGGTTTTCCGCAACGGTGCTATTAGAGAGTGTGAGGTTGGTAGGGGTTTCGTTAACGTTATTAACTCCAATGGTTAATTGTCTTTCAAAAAATAACCCACCTTGGTCTGTTGTCCTCAGTCGAACGCTATAACTGTTTTTGGTTTCAAAGTCAAATACAGAGTTGGTTCTAAGTTGATTTCCGCTAATGGTAAATAAACTATTATCCGTTGCACCGTTCCCAGTAACTAAGCTATAAGTAAAGGTGTTTGCTGTATCTGGGTCTGTGGTGGTGAGATTACCAATCACTGTACCAATAATTTGGTTTTCTGCAATTGTGCTGGTGGAGAGTGTAAGGTTGGTGGGAGCGTCGTTAACGTTGCTGACTCCAATGGTTAATTGTCTTTCAAAGGATAACCCATCTTGGTCGGTGGTTTTGACTCTAATGCTGTAACTGTTTTTGGTTTCAAAGTTAAATACAGAGTTGGTGGTAAGTTGATTATTGGTAATGGTAAATAAACTATTATCTGTTGCACCTGTCCCAGTGACTAAACTATAGGTAAAGGTGTTTGCTGTATCTGGGTCTGTGGTGGTGAGGCTACCAACTACTGTGTTAATGGCTTGATTTTCTGCAACAGTGCTATTACTTAAGGTAATGTTAGTGGGTGCTTGGTTAGTAAATTCACTCACATTAATAATCTTTAAACCACCGTCACTATCAGCCACATAAGCATAGTTACCGACTACTTGCACACCAAAAGCATCGCTAGATGTATCATAATTACCCTTGAGGGTGGGGGTTGTGGGGTTGCTGATGTCTATAATTTGTAGTCCTGAATCAAAATCAGCTACGTAAGCATAGTTACCCACCACTTGCACACCAAAAGCAAAGCCAGATGTATCATAATTGCCCTTGAGGGTGGGGGTTGTGGGGTTGCTGATATCAATTATTTGTAGTCCTGAATCACTATCAGCTACGTAAGCATAGTTACCCACTACTTGCACACCTAAAGCCCAGTCAGATGTATCATAATTGCCTTTGAGGGTGGGGGTTGTGGGGTTGCTTATGTCTATGATTTGTAGTCCTGAATCAAAATCAGCAACATAAGCGTAGTTTCCGACTATTTGCACACCATAAGCTCTGCCAGATGTATTATAATTGCCCTTGAGGGTGGGGGTAGAGGGGTTGCTGATGTCAATGATTTGTAGTCCTGAATCATAATCAGCTACGTAAGCATAGTTACCCACCACTTGCACACCCCTAGCATAGCCAGATGTATCATAATTACCCTTGAGGGTGGGGGTTGTGGGGTTGCTGATGTCTATAATTTGTAGTCCTGAAGTAAAATCAGCTACGTAAGCATAGTTACCCACCACTTGCACACCAAAAGCATAGCCAGATGTATCATAATTGCCCTTGAGGGTGGGGGTAGTGGGGTTGCTGATGTCTATTATTTGTAGTCCTGAATCATAATCAGCTACGTAAGCATAGTTACCCACTACTTGCACACCTCTAGCATAGCCAGATGTATCATAATTACCCTTGAGGGTGGGGGTTGTGGGGTTGCTGATGTCTATAATTTGTAGTCCTGAAGTAAAATCAGCTACATAAGCATAGCTACCCACTACTTGCACACCAAAAGCATTACTAGATGTATTATAATTGCCCTTGAGGGTGGGGGTAGTGGGGTTGCTGATGTCTATTATTTGTAGTCCTGAATAATCATCAGCTACGTAAGCATAGTTACCCACTACTTGCACACCATAAGCATAGCCAGATGTATCATAATTGCCCTTGAGTGTGGGGGTAGTGGGGTTGCTGATGTCTATTATTTGTAGTCCTTAATCATAATCAGCTACGTAAGCATAGTTACCGACTACTTGCACACCAT
>NZ_JACJQS010000077.1:0-3892 GCF_014696755.1 Anabaena sp. FACHB-1391
GAAATTGAGGAAATAGAAAATGGTAGAATGTATGAAAATGCTTTGGAATGGCGCTTTGAGTTTCCTGAAGTGTTAAATAATGATGGTGTTTTTGTTGGTTTTGATGTGGTTATGGGAAATCCTCCTTATATTAGACAGGAAGAAATTAAACAATTAAAACCAATTTTGCAGCAGCGTTATCAATGTTATACAGGAATTGCTGATATATTTGTTTATTTCTATGAAATAGGGTTGCATTTATTAAAATCGAAAGGTCATTTAACTTACATCTCTTCTAATAAATATTTTCGAGCAGGTTATGGTGAAAAATTACGTCAGCTTTTAACAAATTCAACAACCATTTACAATCTAATTGATTTTGGTGATTTCCCAGTTTTTGAAGAAGCCATTGCTTATCCTAGCATTATTACTTTAAGTAAGGTTAAACCAGAGCATAACCAAGTACAGATATTATCATGGAATACAACGAAAAAAGAAAAGATTGCTGAATTTGTAACGGTATTAAAAAAGGAGGGTTTAATTATTTTACAGAAGAATTTACAATCAGACGGTTGGCGGCTAGAATCCTCGCAAATCCTAGATTTATTAACAAAATTGCGAAATTTTGGTACACCATTAGAAGAGTATGTTAATGGTCAATTTTATTACGGAATTAAAACAGGTTTTAATGAAGCTTTCGTTATAGATAGAGAAACACGAGATAGACTAATTGCTGAACATCCTTCTTCTGCTGAAGTTATCAAGCCTTTGCTGCGTGGTCGTGATGTTAAAAGATGGGATTTACAATTTGCAGAGCAATATCTTATCAAAATAGAATCTTCTGAAAATAAAAAACATTCTTGGTCTGATAAAATAGAGAAAGAAGCAGAGAAAATTTTTGATAAAACATATCCTGCAATTTATAGATATTTTTCTCAATTTAGAAATACATTAATTAAACGTTCAGATCAAGGAAAATTCTTTTGGGAGCTTCGCTCTTGCATTTACTGGTCAGAATTTGAGCAACCTAAAATTATTTATCCAAATATCTGTAAACGTAATGAATTTGCGTGGGATGAATCAGGATATTATACCAATCAAAAGGCATTTATTATTCCTTGCAATGATAAAGTTTTACTAGCAGTTCTTAACTCTAGTGTTGTCATGTTTTTATTTCAGCAGCTACTTTCAAAACTACAGGGTGATTTTTATGAACCAAGCTCGATTTTTATGAAAGATTTTCCTATTCCCACCGCAACGGAATCACAGCGTCAAGAAATAGAAAACCTTGTACAAAAATGTCTTGATGCTAACGGTAAAAATGTTAAAAACATTGAAACAGAAATAGATCAACTAGTTTATCAACTTTATGAATTAACACCAGAGGAAATTAAAATCATAGAAGGGTAAACACCACAAATTCCAGATCCCCGACTTCTTTTTTATTTGATACAAGAAGTCGGGGATAGTTGATATTACTTAAATAAAGATGTTACAGACTAGACAGGACATCTTTCGCGGCCGCTAAAGTCTGTTCGATATCTTCTTTAGTGTGTGCTAAAGAAGTGAAACCAGCTTCAAATTGAGACGGTGCTAGGTAAATACCATGTTCTAACATTCCGCGATGAAAACGACCAAACTTCGCTGTATCAGCCTTTTTAGCGTCTTCATAATTATGTACTGGTCCAGAGGTGAAAAACAACCCAAACATCGCGCTAATATTACCACCACAAGCAGCGTGACCCGTATCAGCGCAGATTTTTAACAATCCATCAGCTAACTGTTTAGTAATTTGTTCTAAGTATTGATAAGTACCAGGTTTGCTGAGTAATTCTAGGGTTTTAATCCCCGCTGTCATAGCTAAAGGATTACCGGAAAGAGTTCCTGCTTGATACACTGGACCTGCGGGAGCAATCATAGACATGATTTCGCGGCGACCACCATACGCGCCCACTGGTAAACCGCCACCAATAACTTTACCTAAAGTTGTTAAGTCGGGAGTAATACCAAATTTTGCTTGAGCGCCACCGTAAGCAATCCGAAAGCCTGTCATGACTTCATCAAATACTAATAATGCACCATATTCATGAGTAAGTTCCCTGAGTCCTTCTAAGAACCCAGCATCAGGGGTAATAAAACCGGCGTTACCAACTACTGGTTCAAGAATGATACCGGCGATTTCCCCAGGGTTTTGTTCAAATAGGGCTTTTACCGCGTCTAAATCATTGAAAGGGGCGGTTAAAGTGCTGGCTGTGGTAGCTTTAGGTACTCCGGGTGAGTCGGGTAAACCCAGAGTAGCGACTCCAGAACCGGCTTTGACCAAGAACATATCAGCGTGTCCGTGATAGCAGCCTTCAAACTTGATTACTTTTTCTCTGTTAGTGAAGGCTCGCATGAGCCGTAATACAGCCATACAAGCTTCTGTACCAGAGTTGACAAATCTGACCATTTCCACGCTAGGAACAGCATCAATGACCATTTCCGCTAAAATGTTTTCTAGGACGCAGGGAGCGCCAAAACTAGTCCCTTTGTCTAGGGCTGTGTGTAGTGCGGAAATGACTTCTGGGTGAGCATGACCACAAATGGCTGGTCCCCAAGTACCAACATAGTCAATGTATTTGTTACCGTCTACATCCCAAATATATGCGCCATGAACACGATCAAATACTATTGGTTGTCCACCTACGGATTTAAACGCACGCACGGGAGAACTAACCCCTCCGGGCATAAGTTTTTGAGCAGCAGCAAAGATTTCTTGTGATTTTGTGGTTTTAATTGAGGTATTTACCAAGGTTTCCTCCCTAAACTGGGGAAATAAATAATTTATGCTCTATCTTAGGATAGGTCGAAAAGTTACTCAGAATTTCTATGATCTAGAATTAACCGAAAATGCTATGTTAGGTCAAAGATTATTCTAAATTAACTGGTATGTCCTCTCCCCAACTGTTATTACTCTCATCTGCTATCCCTGTGGACAAAATTCGCTATGATGACAAGGGTTTAGTTCCGGCTATTATCCAAGATTATCTAGATGGTACGGTGCTAATGATGGCTTGGATGAATCAAGAATCTTTACAAAAGACTTTAGAAACTGGGGAAACTTGGTTTTGGAGTCGTTCCCGTCAGGAATTTTGGCACAAAGGGGCAACTTCTGGCCATATTCAAAAGGTGCAAAGTATTCGTTATGATTGCGATAGTGATGCTCTTTTGGTGGTTGTGGAGCAATTGGGTGATGTTGCTTGTCATACGGGGGAACGTAGTTGTTTTCACCAGGTTGGTGGGACGGTGACACCACCACCAGGGGATAGTTTATCACAATTGTTTGCTGTTATCTGCGATCGCCGGGATGAACCTAATGAAACTTCTTATACCTGTAAATTATTGGCAGGTGGTGATAATAAGATTTTGAAAAAGATTGGTGAGGAAAGCGCGGAGGTGGTTATGGCTTGTAAAGATGATGATAGTGATGCGATCGCTGGTGAAGTCGCGGATTTATTCTATCATAGTCTAGTAGCTTTGGCATATCATCAAGTTGATTTAAGGGATGTGTATCGGAAATTACATGAGCGGCGAAAGTAATTGCATAGGGAAGAGGCAAGAGGTAAGAGATACACAACTAACGTAGTTAAACCTTGGTCAAACAGTGTCAATTGCTGATAGTTCGCTCTCTGATTGACCTGACTTCAGGTTCTAGAGTCTAGGGCTTATCCTTGCCCGTTATCGCTTCGGTTTCCATTAAGGAATCCCGAAACTTCTGACTTCTTTCTAACAAGATTTTCTTCACATCGGAATGTTTCATATATCGAGTGATTTCAACATCACTCATTCTTGCTAGAATATTGTCAGCAGCATTAGTATCTGAGTGCATTACGACCCCATCGTGTCCGGTAAACTTGTCACCATTTCTACTGCC